>JAIENH010000646.1 GCA_019751475.1 Cyclobacteriaceae bacterium | reverse complement strand
CTGACCGGCTGGCAAACTTGCTTTGTATCTCCGCAATAATCGACACGGCAATTTCATCTGGTGCCTCGGCACCAATGTCAAGTCCAATGGGAGAGTGAATGCGTTCGAGTTGGTCTTTCGTCAGTTCTATACCGCTTCCGCGGAATTCGTCCAGCATTTTGTCGAAGCGCTTGCGCGGCCCCAATATGCCGATGTAGGGCGTGCTGGAATGAATCAGTTTTTTGAGGACATCGCGATCGTATTCATAATTATGCGACATCAGCACACATGCCGTGTAAGGTGTAATGGTAAAGTCACGATCGATGAACTCTCGTTGGCAAAGCGAGAGCTTATCGGCTTCGGGAAAGAAGATGGGAGCGATGTGAGCCACACACTCATCGGTTACCTGCACTTCCCACCCAAGTGACTTGGCCAATTGACTGACAGGCCGGGCATCAAAACCGCCCCCGAAAATCAGCAGCGATACGGTGGGTTGAATGAGCTCAATAAATACTTCTGTTTCCTCTCCGTGCAAAGAATAGCTTTTCGCGACTGATTTGCTGGTGTGAAATACTTCTTCGAGATCGCGTCTTACCAGCACGGACAAATCATCGTTTGAAAATCGTGACGTCAGCTCACCCTGTTCGGTCAATACCATTTTCTCTCCCGTGTGCGAAGTAGATTTAAATATGGTGGCCATGGCTGCTGGCCGGTTAGTGTCAATGAGTGATTCGTACAGTTTCATGGGTTGAGTACCCGGGTCAAGCGGTTCGATCAACACATCAATCACACCGTTGCAGCCGAGCCCAATGCCGAGATTTTGGTTACTCTCTTCACGTGTGTCGTAGGTGACAGTGAGAGGATGTTTATTGGTCATGACCATTCGAGCTTTGCGCAGCGCGTCTCCTTCCAGGCACCCTCCGCTGATGGAGCCCGTCCACTTGCCATCATCAGTGATGAGCATGCGTGCGCCTGGGCTTCGATAGGAAGAGCCGCGAACTTTTACTACGGTAGCCAGTGCGGCTTTCCGTTGAGCAAAGTCGGTCTTTTTATATTCTGCTACGATTGCCTTAAACTCTTTCATGAGGTTTTCATCGAATTATGGTGACTCCGTTTGACAAAGGCCCCATGAGTTTTAACTTAACCAAAGGCATTAATTTTTTCAATTCCGAATACGTCATCCGTGCACAACTTAGGACTAAGACTGCCACAGGGTACTTTTCAAAATTTTGCTGATTTCTTCAGATTCTTATCAGCGGTTATTAAAACATCAAATCCTTCACTTAATAATAGTCTTAACAGCTCTCCATTTTCTTTTCCAAGCCAACCTTTGTCTCTTACAGTGAACACATCATAGTCTTGAAGGTCGCTTTTAAGTTTTACTGGGAGATTTTCATCAAGCAGCAGTTTCATATAAACTTTTGACATTCTTTGAAGACAGCAAACGAGCGGCTATCTCAAGTACAGCGGTCGCTTGTTCTTTTGTTACAGATGGAAAATCTGCCAAAAAATCCTCCAAGCTTACGCCACTTTCCAGGTGATCAAACAATGTCTCAACGGGCACGCGGGTTCCGGTGAATACTGGAGTACCTCCCAACTTGTTTTCATTAATCTCAATTGGATCTGTCTTCATACTACGAATATAAGCATTTTGCTGTGTTCAGTCTGTCTCCTCGTTATGCGCGAAATATTGAATGTGAAACAACTCACCTTCGTATCGCTTAAAATGAATTGTGTCGCCCACTTCTTTGATTTTATAATGCTCCGGGTGACAATGTACGGTCAGTGTATCTTGCGCACCCGACAGCACTACGGCAATCCACTGCTCATCCCGCTGCACGCGAATGAAGGAATGTCCGCGTCTCATGCCTCCGTAGGGTGTGTCGCCTGTTACCGATTTTCCCGGCACATATAATTTTTCAAGTACAAGCCCTCGTTCTAACTTGGGCTTGGAGAAAAGCAGGTCATATAATAAAACGAAGGCGACCAACGATCCGGCTGCATAGACAACGCCCGTTAGAACCGACTTCCACCGGTTCATTTGCGATTCGCCTTCACCTCTTCCGGAGTCACCGCGGCTCCTTTGTTGCCAAATGAGTTGCGTATATAATTCAACACATCGCTTACTTCCTGGTCGGACAAATCGAAGCCGCTCATTTCGGAGTTATACATTTTACCATTCACTTTCATTTCACCCTTCACTCCGTAAAGCACTTGCTGAATTGACCGCTTTTTATCAGCCATGAGGTAATCTGATTTGGCGAGAGGAGGATACACCTCTTCAATGCCTTCGCCTTGCTCCATGTGGCACGATATGCAATAGGCCACGTACACTTCTTTACCACGGGCTACGCTCGACTTCAAGTCAAATGTCTTTTTTTGGAAGGAGAAAAAGCTTATACCCGAAACTGTGATCAAAAGAACTATTAAAGTTTTCATGAATATGTGTTTAGTAATTGCGTGATGGCTAATAGCCGTAGGTGAAATAACATTAATATTACTTAATGGGCAACGACCGAATTCTAATTCTTTTATCATCAACACTTACGATAGAGCCTTTTTGTAGTGAAACCATAGAATCATTAATTAATTGCTTAAGCTTATGAATGTGATTAAGAGGTGTTTGAAATTCAAGCCTGAAAATAACTGTACTTGGAGCGGACTCCTTAGATACAGAAAGCAAAAAACCAAAGTCAAGATCACACGTGAGCAATATTCTATCTTCAGCTTTTGCCTTTTCTAAGATCAATTCATCGTTCAGTCGAGTTAATTTTTGTTCAGAAAGATGAACAGCGTCATACCCTTGTGACCGCAGCCAAGTAACAGTAGTCATTGAGATGCCCATATCCGCCAAAAATCTCATGGGATAGCAAGAAGGCCCTTATGTCACAGCTATCTGGCGCTCTTGAGCCAACCAAGATGCATAGCGAAGACACTCTTTAATGTCTTCTTCTTCCAGATCAGGATACTCCTTAATAATTTCTTTTGAGGGCAAGCCGCTTGCAACCAGGCTCAAAATCAGAGAAACGGTAATCCTCATACCTCTGACGCAAGCCATGCCGTTCATTATCTTCGGATCGAATGTTATTCTGTCGAACGACTTCATAGTCAAAACTACGCAATCTCTTCCAAATTGAATGGCAGGTTTCGTATCCGTTTTCCCGTAAGGTCAAAGATGGCGTTAGTCAAGGCGGGTGTAAACGGTGGCAATCCTGGCTCACCCACACCTCCGGCCTTTTCTTCGTTGTCCATCACGTGCACTTCTATTTCCGGCACATCGCTGATGCGAGGCATTTTATAGGTATCGAAATTTTTCTCAACGGCTTTGCCGTCCGCAAAGTGAGTGGCGTGCTTGGTAGCTGCACCCAGGGCCATGATAACACTGCCTTCCACCTGTGCCCGGATAATGTCAGGGTTTACATACCAGCCGCAATCCATCACCGCCCACACTTTATCAATTTTTACTTTGCCTTCGGTATTTTTTGAAACTTTCACCACTTCACCCACGATACTTGAAAAGCACTCGGTAATCGCCACGCCCCATCCATCATTTTTCTTTCTTGACTTCCAGCCGCTCACGGCTTCCAGCTTGTCAATCAACGCTTGATAGCGCTCACTCACGTGACTTCTTCTAAAGTCCAGCGGATCTTTACCGGCTTCAAGAGCCATCTCGTCCATGAAACTTTCAAATGCAAAACCATTAGTAGACGAATATACCGACCGCCACCACATCACCGGCACGGGTGATTCGAGCGGAGAGTCACCAAATGAGTAATGCGGTATTGAGTCAAAGTAGGTTTCTAAAAAGCCCTCGGTAGCGCTGTCGTTGTATGATGATTTGTCGGCACCAGGGTTCTGTGTACCCATGTTTTGACCCGACATTTTTGCTTCGAAAGATTGTATGCGACCATTTTTGCTAAGGCTTCCTTTGAGGGAATACACCATGCCGGGACGGAAGGGGCCGATGGTCATATCGTCTTCGCGGGTCCACACTACTTGAACGGGTGCTTTAATTTCTTTCGAAATCATGGCCGCCTCAAAGGGATAATCGGTGAAGGCCTTGCGTCCGAAGCCGCCCCCGAGGAAGGTCATGTTTACCGATACTTTTTCCGGTGGCAGTTTTAGGTAGCCACTCAGGTTGCCTTGTATCCAGTCAGGTCCCTGGATAGGCCCCCAGATTTCACAGCTGTCATCTTTTACGTGTGCCACGCAGTTAAGCGGCTCCATGCAGCTATGTGATTCGTACGGTGTTTCGTAATCAGCCGATACTTTTTTCTCAGCTTTCTGAAACGTTGCCGATACATTTCCTTTGGTTCGATACGAAATCATGTCCCCTTTTGCCTGCGTACGCATCTTTGTATACAATTCGTCTGAGCTGTGATGTGGAAATGCGGAGTCATCCCATTCCACGCGCAGCGCTTTGCGACCTTGCATAGCAGCCCATAAAGATTCTGCTACGACAGCCACACCTTCGCGCATGTTGTCAAATACTTCGCGATTAACTTTCAGTACATGTTTGACGCCCGGTATTTTTTTTACGTCTGCTTCATTGAAGCTCTTTACTTTTCCTTCAAACCGTGGGCTACGCTCCACGACTGCGTAGAGCATTCCAGGTAATTTAAAATCCAACCCAAATACAGCCTTGCCATTGACTTTAAGAGGCGTGTCTTGCCGGGGCAGCGGCTTGCGTAATATTTTATAGTCTTTTGGATTTTTTAATACTACATCTTTAGGTGGCTCAAGTTTAGAGGCATCCGTCACTAATTCGCCATAGCCCATTTTTTTGCCGGACGAGCGATGAATGACCTGCCCATTTTCCGCGTACACTCTGATTTGTTCACATTCCATTTTTTTGCTGCGGCCTCGATGAGCATTTCGCGCGCAGACGCGCTAAGCTTCAAGAGTCGTTTGTACGAACCACGCACGGTAGAGCTTCCACCGGTCACCTGGCTGCCATACTTTCTATTATTGCCTTGGGCAAACACAATATTCACAGCATCCAAACTCACTTCCAATTCTTCGGCAATGATTTGAGGCACGGCCTGGTAAGAACCCTGGCCCATTTCTGCCCGATGGTTGGTGATCGTTACCTTGCCATCAGTCGCGATGGAAATCCAGGCATTCAAGTCGATGCCGAGTGTCTCCGCATTCTCCATTTTCAGAATGGCGGCTTCCTTTCCGTTGGCCGGAAAATAAAATCCAAGCGAAAGGGCTGTGCCGGTAAGGCTGGTGAGTTTGATAAAATTTCTTCGTGATAATGAGGTTTCCATATCAGGTGGTGTTGAAGGTCTATTTAGCGGAAGCTTTTGCTCCCATCAGTTGTGATGCTGTCTTGATCGCTTTGCGAATACGCGGGTACGTACCACATCGACAGATATGTCCTTGCATAGCTGTGTCAATGTCTTTGTCGGATGGATTGGCATTTCGTTTTAGCAAAGCAGTGGCCGCCATGATCTGGCCGCTCTGGCAGTAGCCGCACTGCGGCACTTGCTCCTGTATCCACGCTTGTTGTACCGGATGAGAGTTGTCAGAAGAGAGGCCCTCAATGGTCGTTATGTTCTTGTTGGCTGCTGCTGAAACAGGGAGCGAACAAGATCGTACAGGCGTACCTTCCAGGTGCACCGTACAAGCACCACATTGCGCAATGCCGCATCCGTATTTCGTGCCGGTAAGGCCAACAATATCACGGATGGCCCAGAGCAAGGGCATTTTCGGATCCGCTTCTATTGAATAGCTTTTACTGTTAATCTTTAAAGTCAGGGCTGCCATAAAGTGTATGTTTGGAATAGACAGAAAGGTACAAAAATCTCAAGTTTGAAATGTTAAAAAGATGTTAATGGCCAGATGGATTACTCCGGTGAACCGGAGCCGAGATAAATGGCGATCTTACTGCAAAATCTCGCGCAGCAGGGTGGAGCATCGCTCTCTGCGCAACGCATCATCAGGCTCGGCAAGAGGAAGTGAAAGCGCCCGGTTAAGTGTGTCGATAGCAACTTGGTTTTTTCCAAGCTCATGAAGGGCGGAAGCTTGGCCGTATAAGAAAAGGATGCTGTTAGGTTTGATCGTGGCTGCTTTATCGAAATAGGCTAATGATGCTTCCAAAGAGATGGGCTCTGGAAATCCTCCAAAGAAAAGTTTACAGGCCATCAATTCCAGCCAGTTCAGCCGCGAGAGTTCGTATTGCCATTTACCCAATACAAAGTACGCTTCCGCGAAAGCGGGATCAATCTCCAGGATTTTTTTTGCCTCGTTGTGAATGAGTCGCGCATCAATTACTTTCTCTTTTGGATTGGAGGCGATCTCAGAAAGTAAACCCAGGGAGATGATATGCGCGAGTCGCGACTCTGCATCATTCGGATCAATGCTGATGGATTTTTGTGCGTAGTCGCGAGCTTGTTTGAGTAATTCATGCTTCCGGGTCAACTCTGTTTTAGGGAGCTTTCCTCCAATGTTAGAAAGCATGCGGCTTGCTTTTGTAAGAGCGGCCGTGTGATCAGGATTGCTTTTTAGTACGAGTTCAAACTGCTCCAGGGCGGCCTCCACCTCAAATTCTTTTTCCAGAGCAAGACCTTCCGAAAATGGATCAACAATTGGCTGAGCGCCCAAAGCGCCTACCACCAGTAGGAAAATGCTGTAGAAACCGGCCCTCGCTATTCTTTTCACGGCTGCAAAAGTAGTCGAAAATTGAAAAAAGCCATGAAAAAGAGAATCAACAAACGTTTGCATTCTTTCATTTCCTTTAATGGCGTTCAACATCACTAACCCAATTGCCTGCCATTTGTTACTTTCGCAACCCAATACCTAAACTTCACCATATTATTTTTTCATGATCAATCTTGCGGAATTGTTTCCTTACTCGTTTGACAAAAAATATTCAAAGCCGGTTGCCTACTTCTCGATGGAATTTGCCATCGATCAATCGCTGAAAATCTACAGCGGGGGCCTTGGATTTCTGGCGGGTTCGCACATACGCAGCGCCTACGAGCTAAAGCAGAATTTTATCGGCATCGGCATCTTGTGGAAGTACGGCTACTACAACCAGGAGCGCAACATGGATGGCACGATGAAAGTGAGTTTCATCGAGAAAAATTATTCATTCCTTACTGATACCGGCATTGCGTTTCCCATCACCATTCACAATCACGAGGTGAAGGTTAAAGTATTGCTGTTAAAGCCGGAGGTATTTAATACGGCCCCGCTCTTCCTGTTGACCACCGACCATCCGGATAACGATCACCTGGCGCAAACCATCTGTCACCGTCTGTATGATCCGCACGAAAGTGCGCGCATTGCCCAGTCGAGTTTGTTGGGCTATGGTGGAGCCAAGCTGCTCGATATTTTGAGACGCGAAACGGATATCTATCACATGAATGAAGGCCACGCTTTACCGTTGTGCTTCTACCTCTGGAAGAAATACAAAGACCTGAATGAAGTGAAAAAGCGCGTGGTGTTTACCACACACACGCCCGAGACGGCCGGCAACGAAGAGCGCGAAGTATCGCGACTGGAAGTGATGAGCTTTTTTGACGGAGTGGAGAAAGACCAATATCAGACGCTCGTTGAGCCGGGAAGTAAGTCACTTAATTATACATTGGCAGCCTTGCGCATGGCAAAGGTATCCAACGGGGTTTCGCAAATGCACAGTGAAGTGTCGCGCGATATGTGGAAAGGGTTCGAGCGGATCTCTGAAATAAAAGCAGTGACAAACGCACAAAACCACACGTACTGGAAGGATGAAAAGCTGGAGAAAGCATTTGAAAAAGAAGACGATAAAGCTCAGGCTGTGCGAAAAAAGGAACTAAAGAAAGAGCTTTTTAAATTCGTAGCCGACCAGACTGGGAAAATTTTTGATGAAAATGTTTTGACGATTGTGTGGGCGAGACGCTTTGCCGGATACAAGCGTGCTAATCTTTTGCTCCGCGACTTTGAGCGTTTCGAAAAAATTGTAAGCAATACCAAACAGCCCATGCAAGTTATCTGGGCGGGTAAACCGTATCCTGAAGATCATGGCTCTATCCAGATTTTCAATGACATCTTTTGGAAGACGAAGTCCATGCCCAATTGCACCATTCTCACGGGCTATGAGTTGGCCTTGTCAGCCCTGCTAAAGCGCGGCTCGGATGTATGGCTCAACAATCCCAAACTGTATCGCGAGGCTTCCGGCACTTCTGGCATGACGGCCGCTATGAACGGTAGCATTAATTTTTCTATCCCTGATGGATGGGTACCTGAATTTGCCAAGCACGGCAAAAACTGTTTCTCTATAGAGCCGGCTGACCGTAAACTAAGCGAGGAGGAGCAAAATAAACTGGAAGCGGAGCGCCTATACGATGTGTTGGAGAAAGAAATCATTCCATTGTATTATCAAAAGCCTGAAAAGTGGAACGCCAACATGCGGCAAAGCTGGAAGGATGTGCTGCCTCAATTCGATTCGGGCCGTATGGCACGCGAGTATTACGAGAAAATGTATTAATAGTTAAAAAAATCCAACTCAGGATCTTTTAGCGTATCTTCACCAACGCGGGCTAGTAGTGCGTGGTGATTTGTCGTGTGGCAGACGGATGAATACCAGCATGCTCCCGATTTTGGCACACCATGAAGCACATCGTCATCATCGGCAACGGCATTAGCGGCATCACTGCGGCACGCCATATTCGCAAGCGCAGCGATCACAAGATTACCGTCATTTCCGCTGAAACGGAACATTTCTTTTCGCGCACAGCGCTCATGTATGTGTACATGGGCCACATGACATATCAAAACATTAAGCCGTACGAAGATCGCTTCTGGAAAAAAAACCGCATTGATCTCATCAAAGACTATGTTGAGCGGGTGGAGCCTTCTGCCAAAAAACTTGTGCTGAAAGAAAAAGGAGACTTTTCATACGATACGTTGATCATTGCGTCCGGTTCAAAGTCAAATAAGTTTGGTTGGCCGGGTCAGGATCTTAATGGTGTGCAGGGACTTTACAGCTACCCCGATCTTGAGCGCATGGAAGAAAATACAAAGGGCATCAACCACACGGTGATTGTGGGTGGCGGATTGATTGGTATTGAGATGGCTGAGATGCTGCTGACTCGCTCGATAGGAGTAACATTCCTGGTGCGTGAACCGGAATTTTGGAGCAACATTTTACCAAAGCAAGAAGCCAATCTCATTAGCCGGCATGTGCGATCACATCATGTTGATTTGCGATTGACTACCGAATTGAAAGAGATCGTGAGTGATGATGGCGGACGAGTGAAAGCCATCGTCACCAATACGGGCGAAACTATTGCGTGCCAGTTTGTTGGATTGACGGTGGGTGTTTCTCCGAATATTGATTTCCTCAAAGGCTCTGGTATTGAGACGAAACGTGGTGTGTTGGTGAATGAATTTCTGGAGACAAACGTGTCGGATGTTTATGCGCTGGGCGATTGCGTGGAGCGCAAATATGAATTGCCCGGCAGAAGAACGGTGGAGCAAGTGTGGTACACTGGTCGCATGATGGGCGAGGTAGCAGCCCAGACAATTTGTGACGAAAAGACAAAATATGAGCCGGGGCCTTGGTTTAACTCCGCCAAATTTTTTGACATTGAATACCAAACCTATGGCAACGTAGGTAACGAGTTGAAGCCAAATGAATCGGATTTTTACTGGGAGCATGCCAGCGGTACGAAATGTGTGCACCTGGTGTGGGACAAGGCCACCCGGCAGTTTATTGGTTTGAATACGTTTGGCATCCGCATGCGGCATGAAAAATTTGATCAGTGGCTCCGAGAAAAGAGGAGCATTGATTTCGTGATGGACCACCTTTCGGAGGCCAACTTTGATCCGGAATTTTTTGACCGGCACGAAGATGAAATTCGAAGCCAGTTTGGTGGTGTGATAGTTACGCGGTAAGAGACAAAAAAGTAAGAAACCTATGAAAGTAGTTAAAGTCGTTGGTCTGCTCTTGTTCATCACGGGCTTCGCCATTTTTAATGTGTCTTTCTTTTGGTCAGACTACGCTCTTACGGATGAAGTTATTGCGGAACATGTCTCAGATCCTGCGAAAGCAGCTTTGCTTAAGCAAGAAGCAAACGAAGTAGTAGGAAAGCGCATATCCTCCAATTTTGGCTTTGTGGCGATACTTCATTCGTTATTTGAAAACATAAATGAAAAGCAGGTTGCAACGTATGCCATCACCCAAGCGGACGTTGACCGCATTACGTCTTTAGGGAATAAATTTCAGCTTGCAAACGTAGATTCGGCCTTGGCGGGCGATGATCCCGTTGTTTCATTCAAGCGGAAGGCTTTGAAAGATTATGCTGGCTGGCTGGAGGGTCGTGAGTTTAGCTCTCGTAAAGAGATGAGCGCGCAACTCACCCAGGTAGCTGACAATATTAAAAAGTTCGGTATTGTCAACCAGTTTGGTTTTGATCGCTATGCCATCAAAGACCTGACGTATTCTCTTACCAAAGCATCGGCTGATAGCCCTGTGAAACGAGATGCGGGCCTGTTCTTGTTTCTAACATTCGGGCTCTGCATTATCGGGGCGTTGATGTACATTCTTCCCAAGCTGGAGCTGCCTCCTGGCATTAAAAACAATGGCATCTTTTTTAGCGTGATGAAAAATGTAAAATGGCTCGGCATTCTTACCGGTAGCTGGCTCATCGCTTTCTATGTTTTCCTTTACTTCTATCCTGAATACATGACCAACTGGGTGATGTTGGTTGACCCGGTGAGTCGTATGCTGAGTGGAAATGAAGCAGGAAGATTTTTCCTGTACGGATTTATGTACACGCTATGCATCTTGGTGATGGGCGTGCGCATGATGATCAACTACCGGCACAGCAAGTATCAAATGTTACGCACAGCTTCTGTCATGTTTTTTCAGACAGCTTTTGCATTTTTAATTCCTGAAATTCTCGTGCGACTCAATCGTCCGTACGTTGACTTCAAAAATATCTGGCCGTTGGATTATAGTTTTTTCTTTGACTACCGCATTCATCAAATGATTGACAACGGCACGTTTGGCATTTTTATGTTTGGATGGGGCATTGCCCTGATTGTAATCGGTGTGCCTGTGTTGGTTTACTTTTTTGGCAAGCGTTGGTATTGCAGTTGGGTGTGCGGATGTGGTGGGTTAGCCGAAACCTTAGGTGATCCATACCGTCAGCTTTCCAACAAATCAGTAAGTGCCTGGAAGATTGAGCGCTGGACGATCCATGCTGTACTTGTTTTTGCTGTGGTGATGACA
>JAIENH010000225.1 GCA_019751475.1 Cyclobacteriaceae bacterium | reverse complement strand
TTGCATCTGTCACTGGCATTTGGGGAATCGTCTTCATCGCTTCGCTACTTCCTGCGGCCATTGTCACCGCTTGGTATTTTCGAGGCAACAGAAGCAAACAAATTTTCACCATCGCCATCGCAAGCACAATACTGCTTGGCACAATCGTGTTTGGCCTCGTTCGTGTAAACCAAACAAAACCCCACACCGAAGTGCCCGTTGGTATCACCGCAGTCTCCGAAGAATTGTACAGCGACACATCAAACCCGAAACGTGCCAAGAATAAAATCATCAGCCAATACATCGAACAAATTTCTTCGCTCGCCAAGCAAGGCGCGCGCTACGTGCTCTTTCCCGAAAAAGTTCTTCACCTCAACAAAATTCAGAAAGACTCATTGCTCGCAGTCTTCAGCCATGCAGCCACACAACTCAACACCACTATCATCGGGGGCGTGGCCGCCAACGAAGACAGCACGTGGCGAAACCTCGTGGAGTTCATTCCGCCCGCGGGCGCGGTGCAGCAATACCAAAAGCGATTTCATGTAAAAGGTTTTGAAGGACACTTCCAGCGTGGTACGCGCGTGGGCCTGTTAAGCGATACACCGTTTGCCGCGGGCATGGCCATTTGCAAAGACATGGATTTTCCAACATGGCTCCGCAGCTATCAAGACGTTGATGTGCTCTTCGTGCCCGCGTGGGATTTTGTGCAAGACGGTTGGCTGCACGCGCGCATGGCCGTGCTGCGCGGAGTGGAAAACGGCTACACCATGGTGCGTGGCGGCCGCCAGGGTCGCCTCACCGTCAGCGACTACCGCGGCCGCATCGTGGCCGAAGCCAATTGCGAAAACGGAACCGCCACATCGCTGCTCGCACGCGCACCCGTGTATCACGCGCGCACCCTTTACTCCACATGGGGCGATTGGTTTGGGTGGCTCTGCATTTTCCTCACCGCAGTTTTTGTTGTGCAAGCGTTCATCATCAGTCGCAGAAAAAAGTAAGCGACCTGAAATCTTCAATCTTGAATTTTAAATTTTGAATTTATCGTGCGGCCCCCATTTAACCCCACATGCCATATCATTCCAACAGTACTAATTATGGGAGCTTTCTTTTTGCTTATTTTTTCGTTGATAGAAGTATGAATTTCAGTTTACTTTTGAAAATAATAACTCGCCCGTTCCATTTCTTGTAGCGATTGAAAGGGCTTGACGGGGTTTAGGTAACCATTCAGAAACTTGTAGATCTTGAGACGTATTTCTTTTCCGACTTTGGTATCAATCCGGTCGAAGATGTGTCCGCCTTCAATGTTTTCATAAATCTGATATTCAAATTTTTTGTTTTCGGCTTTTAGTGCACGGATCAATTGCTCCACCTCCAGCACATTCACGTCTTCATCATTGGTGTTGGTGTGTATGAGAAGTGCAGTCTTTAGCTTATGGGCATTCCACACAGGCGAGCGTTTGCGGTATTCACCTACATTTTCGTAAGCTGATTTGCCAATGTGGTAGTCGGCAGAGAAAAGTTCGCGATAGCCCTGTGTTTTGTAGCCCATGCGGGCAATCAAATCGCTTACCGGCACACCTGCATAGGCCACTTTATACTCATCCGGGTTGGCGAAAATATCAAGTAGCGTAATCATACCACCATGACTCCACCCCAGGATGCCTACGCGGTCTTTGTCCACGAAACCGTAGTTCTCCACAACATAGTCTCGGGTCTTGTTGGCATCCACCACTTCTTTGTCACCGTAGTCGATGGCCTCGTAGAAGCCCTGACCGTAGCCTGTGCTGCCACGGTAATCAGGAGCGGCCACGATATAGCCTTGCGCCATCAGCTCGCGAATAATATGTGCGGAGAAGGTATCTAAGTCGCCATGAACACCACCGTGTGCATAAATCAACAGCGGGTACTTTTTGTTCATGTCAAAGTTTTTGGGAATGAAGATGTAGCTGCGAAACACAAGCGGATTGTTGGCGCCCTGTGCCGTAGGGTTTTTATCGCTCTTTTCGGCCGGCCCTGTGATAGCCACCTTGTCGATGAAAGCTACATCGCCCACCTTGTTATACCAGAGAACATCATCGTTGGCTTTCCGCAAGCGGTCGATCTGAAAGCTGAGGCTGGTAAGCTCTTCCTTTAGTTTTTTGATTTCATCGTTCTGGCTTTGGCCATGGGCAAGCAGAGCAAAGGTGAGGAGGGTAAGGGTGGCAATGTTTCTCATAGTCGGGTATAATGTTTCCCAACTAACTCAATCGCCTTTACATGTGCAATTACTTTTTGATAGTGATTGCCTCGCATGCCCTTCACCTTGCAAAAAAGTTGATTTCACTATAGGGCGAATTTTTGATCAGGCAAAGAACAAAAGCCGATATCAACGGATCATTTAAGCTTCATCTGCGCAAAATACGGGTGGTCTGGGTTTACGATTAACTCTTGTCGTTGTGGGTGTATTAATACATCCATGTCCTCAAGGGGAATGGCACCCAGCAACACTTCATTGTCGCCCGGCAAAACCATTGCGTTACACATTGTCCGCCTGTTTTTAAAGCGCAACTCTATCGGACCCACCACATCAAATTCAGCAATTTGGCCAGTAGCTGATTGACCCTTTCTTTTTTCTAAAATAGGTAATTGTAATTGTTCTTGAATGTTCTCGTTGATACAAAGCATATAAGCTCCAGTATCGACTAACGCGCTTACCTGCATTTTTTTTATTTCATCTGCGCCAATGATATTCCTTCGCGCTAAAAGCAAATCTTCTGCGTTAATCAGTTCGACATTTGCATAAACTAATCCCATTAGCTTCAAATTTCTATTCAAAAGTAATAAATGATCTTGACTTGCGTTGAGTTCTGTAAATAAAACAGGCTTCCCACTATTGAGAAGCCTTTCTTTATGCTACTTAATGTAAATTACTTTTTCACTTCTTCATACTCCACATCAGTCGCATCACCGCTGGTTGAGCCGGCATTTCCCGAAGGACCTGCTCCGGCATTCGCGCCAGCGCCAGGACCACCTTGTGCTCCTGCCCCGGAGGCCGCATACATTTCTTGTGAGGCGGCTTGCCAGGCGGCATTCAATGTGTTCAACGCACTTTCGATAGAAGTGAGGTCTTGACTCTTGTGAGCCTCTTTCAGTTTTTCCAATGCGCTGTTGATAGCGCTCTTGTTTCCATCAGAAAGTTTGTCTCCGTACTCCTTCAGTTGTTTTTCCGTTTGGAAAATCATGGAGTCTGCCTGGTTTACCTTTTCAATCTTTTCTTTTTCCTTCTTATCGTTTTCAGCATTGGCCTGAGCCTCCTGCTTCATCTTCTGTATCTCCGCATCGGTCAAGCCGCTGCTGGCCTCGATACGGATCTTTTGCTCTTTGCCCGTGCCCTTGTCTTTGGCCGACACATGAAGAATACCATTTGCATCAATATCAAACGTAACTTCAATTTGCGGCACACCGCGCGGAGCCGGAGGAATTCCATCCAAGTGGAAACGACCAATGGTTCTATTGTCTTTTGCCAACGGGCGCTCACCTTGCAACACATGTATTTCTACTGAAGGCTGGCTGTCGCTGGCCGTTGAGAATACTTCTGATTTCTTGGAAGGAATCGTTGTATTGGATTCGATCAACTTCGTCATCACACCACCCATGGTTTCGATACCCAATGAGAGCGGAGTTACGTCCAACAACAATACATCCTTCACTTCACCGGTCAACACACCACCTTGAATCGCAGCACCTACCGCTACAACCTCGTCCGGGTTCACGCCCTTTGAAGGTTTCTTACCGAAGAATTTCTCGACTTCTTCTTGTATGCGAGGGATGCGCGTTGAACCACCCACCAGGATCACTTCGTCAATTTGTGAAACGGAGTAACCTGAGTCGGCCATTGCCTTCTTGCATGGCTCCAGTGTGCGCTTGATCAAATCATCACACAGTTGTTCAAATTTGGCTCGGCTTAATTTTTTCACCAGGTGCTCCGGCACGCCATCCACGGAAGTGATATACGGCAAATTGATTTCAGTCTCATTGCCGCTGGAAAGTTCAATCTTAGCTTTTTCAGCCGCTTCCTTCAGGCGTTGCAGCGCCATAGGGTCTTTGCGCAAATCAATATTCTTCTCAGACTTGAATTCGTCCGCCAGCCAATTCATAATGCGCATGTCAAAGTCATCACCACCCAGGTGCACATCACCGTTGGTAGATTTTACTTCAAACACACCGTCACCCAATTCCAAAATAGAGATATCGAAGGTACCACCGCCCAGGTCGTACACCGCGATCTTCATGTCTTTGTTTTTCTTATCGAGGCCGTAGGCGAGGGCTGCAGCCGTAGGCTCATTAATAATACGCTTCACATCCAGGCCTGCAATCTGCCCGGCTTCTTTTGTGGCTTGACGCTCTGCATCATTGAAGTAGGCAGGCACAGTAATGACTGCTTCAGTAACGGTAGTGCCCAAGTAGTCTTCAGCCGTGGTCTTCATTTTTTGAAGAATCATAGCCGAGATTTCCTGCGGAGTATAAAGGCGGTCACCAATGCAAACGCGAACGGTATCATTGCTGCCACTCTCTACGGAGTAGCTCACCATTTTCTTTTCGCCTGTCACATCATTGAACTTCTTGCCCATAAATCGCTTGATGGACTGCACGGTATTTTTGGGATTGGTGATGGCCTGGCGCTTGGCAGGGTCACCCACTTTGCGCTCGCCTTTACCGTTGTCCAAAAAACCCACGATGGAAGGGGTCGTTCTACGTCCTTCGCTATTGGCAATAACCACCGGCTCGCTGCCTTCCATTACGGCCACGCACGAGTTGGTAGTTCCTAAATCAATTCCTATTATTTTTCCCATAGTAGTAGTGTTTTCAAATCAAGATTCAAGGCCTAAGGTCAATGATTATGCCAACAGAGTATGGGTTGGCAAAAAGTGACAGAGTGGCAGTAACGGGCTAGATAGGTCGGTTCAGGGCGCTATTTCTTCCGGCACCCTTCGAGAATGTTTCGCTTAAACTGACTTTCGTCTTTCAAGACATTGAAAAATTCAGCCGTGTATTTCTTCATGTCATTAAAGTCGCGTGGCAAGAAATCTTTTTCATATTGGTCGATTGTGCCCAACAAAACAGGTTCCTTTTCCAGAATTTGTTTTCGCACGAACTGAACAACAGGCTCCTTCCGGCAAAAGCCGCGGTATAATCGTTCGCGTACATTCGCGATTCCGAGCGCTGGATTCACCTTGGCATAGGGTGGATTTACAAAGCCCGACATGTCAAAGTCATACGCTAGAGGTATATACTTTTTAGGTTCTTGAAAAATCAATTTGGCGTTATGCAAAAAAGTAGTTGACCAATCAGTGTTCGCCACAAGGTATTGGAAAAAATCATGTTGAAGAGCGCAAGTATCATTTAAAACCAATGGTGGTATTTTAAGATTATCCATCACCTTGGCCTTATGCCGCTTGGCCACCAGATCATCATCTTCTATAAGGAAGGCCGTGACAAGTGTAACCTTTCTTTTGTTGTCGTCAATTTCCGTCAGCTCCAGATTGGCGAGGCGTGTGTTAAAATAATAAGGAGTGATCTGCTCAAACATCTGGTAGCAGATATACTCTTTCATGACCAGGGCATTCTTTCCATCATTGTTCTTGCAGGGCAGTACCAGTTTAAGACTCTTGTTTCCTTCCAGCAGGGTACCTTTCGTATCTTTTTTATCTGCTTTGATACGAATGGGAGGGAAGTAACAATTTTCTCTTCTGAAAATGCCGCGGGCTCGAATATCAATCTTTACAGAGTCCCAGGCCCCACTTGCATTCTTCAGGTAAAGTGTGGCGGGCAGGTAGGTTGAATCGTTGGTCTTCTTTTTAATATCTTTGATCGAGAAGGCCAGCTTGAGGTCAAGTGCCTTTTCTTCCTTGAATAGCGGTGTTACGTCTTGGTTTTGTGCGGCCAAAGGAAGTACGGCAAAAATTAACAACGAAAGAACACTAGCCTTTTTCATGCAAACTATGGTTGAAGTTTTAATCGCGAAGTAAGCCCCTATGAACAAATATTTTCACATTATAAATGTCAGGACTTTTCAGGTGTTATTGATCTGTTTTGGCATTTCTTTTTTTGTTATCCGGTACGACATCAAGTACAACCTCGACCTGACGATTATTGGAATAGCCATCATTTTCCCGCTGGTGTTTACTATTCGGGCGGCTTTTCGCAGACGCGAAAAGGCGCTGGAGCATTTGAGCCGGTTTAAGTCGAGCCTGCTCATTGTGTACCGCTGCTTTCAGCGGAGTAAAAAGCTTACGGACGAGCACAAGGCAGAGATCACATCGGTATTGCTCAGAATATCCGACTCATTCGTAAAGAACTTGTCAAATCCTGTTAAAGACGAATCGGGCTTTCGGTCTGAATTGGAAAAGGTCTATCAATTTATCAACGAACATAAAGAAGAAATATCCACAGGGGAGGCATTTAAGATTTTTAGATTTTTGAAGGATGTTCATTCCAGCATCGAAAATTCAATTGCTATCGACACACACCGCACGCCCATCAGCCTTAGGGCCTACTGCCAGATATTTATTTATTTTTTTCCGCTTCTTTACACACCATCTCTTATGCACCGACTGGATGCCCATGCCGACTGGGTCGTTTATTCGCTTAGTATGATCACGGGCTTTATTCTTATTTCTCTCTTTAATGTACAAGATCAGATGGAGAATCCGTTTGATCAAAGAGGTTTAGATGATATCAGGCTGGGTGGATTTCAGGTGGACATCAAGTCCTGATTTTTTAGAAAAACGTACCTTTGCAATAACGATTAAAATCAGCGATTCATGATCAGAAGATTAGTTACGGGCGGCTTTTTTTTATTCTCTTGCGGAATAGCCTTTTCGCAGCAAGTACAAAACGTGAAGGCTGTGCAAGCTGGCAATGACGTGTTGGTCACCTACGATCTGATGGACAATACTAACAAAAGTTATTTTGTGAAGCTCTACGTATCAAAAGATGGAGGCGTGTCCTTTACCGATGAGCTGAGGTCGGTGACCGGAGATGTGAAGCAAAACGCGATGCCCGGGGCCAATAAAAAAATCATTTGGAGCGGTAAGCAGGAGATGGGCCCGTTTTCAGGTGATGCTGTATTTAAGGTGGAGGCACTTTCCAAAGCAGCGACCGCATCGGTGGAGGGTGTTCAAAATCGTTGCCTGCGTGTAGAGCTCAACGAAGTGAAAAGCGAAAGCTCCAGGTTGAAAGTAGATTTTACTATCACACCTATCACCAGCAATTGTACCATTTACCTGAGTGCTTATGTCACCAACACCTACCTCGTGGACAACTACAAGAACAAAATCAAAATTACGGATGGCTTCGTAGCGGGCACACCCAAAGGGCAGGACAAGGCAGCGCTCAACAATGTGCCCTTGCGTGGCTATGTTACGTTTGACGGAGTTGACCCGTCCATGTCGGCTATTCCAAATTTAACTCTGTATGTTGGTTCGCTGGGTGCTTGTGTGGCCGATAACGCCACGGCCGCTTTCACATTCACAAATGTGTCCGTGTCAAAATGAAAAATCTTTTTTCCATACTCGTCCTTTGTCTTGCTTTCGGTATAGCCGCAGCACAGGATGCGCCTGTCCGTATTTCGGGCCAGAGTAAGCCTGTGCGGTTGGAATTTGGTGCAGAAAAAATGCAAGCTGTTTCAGGAATCTCTGAATCAGTGTCCCTTAATTTTTCAGATAGCCCAACCCAACGGAGCGATGCCAAGTCTTCCCAACAGGCAGCCGCTACTACCACCAAGACAGCCCCACCAGCCAACAAGCCTAACTACTATGCTTTATTAATAGGGGTTGAAAAATATCAGTATGCCAATGCAGGCCTTTCCAACTTAAACCAGCCGGTGAAAGACGCAGCTGCCTTTAAGCAAGTGCTCGAAACGGACTATAACTTCCCCGCTCAGAATGTTTCTTTTTTAAGAAACCCAACACGTGATCAAATCATTTCGGCATTTGAAGAAATGGCCAGAAAAATTACGCCCAAAGACAACCTGCTCATTTTTTATGCCGGTCACGGCATTTGGGATGAGCGCCTCAAGGTTGGCTATTGGCTGCCATCAGACGCGAAGACCGATAACAAAGCCAACTGGATCGCCAACAGTACCGTGCGCGATTACATCTCCGGCATTCAATCCAAGCACACCTTGCTGGTGACGGATGCCTGTTTTAGTGGAAGCATTTTTAAAACGCGTGAGGTAGTGTCAGAAATGAACGAGTATGCGGTGGCTAAAATTTATCAGTTGCCAAGCCGCAAGGCTATGACCAGCGGAACGCTGACCACTGTGCCCGACCAAAGTAAGTTCATGGAGTATTTATTAAAGCGCTTGCGCGACAATACAAGTCAATACTTCACCGCCCGCCAGTTATTCTTTAGCGTTGAGACAGCCGTGATGAACAACACCAACACCGTGCCTCAATTTGGCGTGATACAGGAGACCGGTGACGAAGGCGGTGACTTCATCTTTTTGCGAAAGTAGGGGCCAGCGTTTGCGACCCTTGCCTCAGAAAGATTAGTTTTGCGCCTCTAATTCAAATCATGACACTCGAACAGGAAATTGCCAAGCGAAGAACGTTTGGTATTATCAGTCACCCCGATGCGGGTAAAACCACACTTACAGAAAAGCTGTTGCTTTTCGGAGGAGCTATTCAGAAGGCGGGTGCGGTAAAATCGAGTAAAATAAAAGACCACGCGCGCAGCGACTGGATGGAGATAGAGAAGCAACGTGGTATATCGGTGGCTACCTCCGTGATGGGATTCAACTACAAAGACATCAAGATCAATCTACTGGATACTCCCGGTCACCAGGACTTTGCCGAAGATACCTATCGCACACTCACCGCTGTGGATAGTGTGATCATGGTGGTGGATTGCGTTAAGGGCGTGGAGATGCAGACGGAGAAATTGATGGAAGTGTGCCGCATGCGCAATACACCTGTACTTTGTTTCATTAACAAACTTGATCGCGAAGGGCAAGACCCGTTCGACTTGCTGGATGAAATCGAGGCGAAACTGCGTATTAAAGTCCATCCATTAAGCTGGCCCATCAGCATGGGCAAGACGTTCAAAGGGGTGTATAGTTTGTACGAAAAAAGTTTGAAACTTTTCACACCCAGCAAAACCACCATTGAAGAGGGTATTGAAATTTCTGATATCAACGATCCCGTGCTGGACGAATATGTTGGTGAGACTAATGCACGACAGCTACGGGCCGATGTGGAGTTACTGAATGGCGTCTACCCTGAATTAGATGTCAATGATTACCTGACAGGGAAAGTAGCACCCGTATTTTTTGGGAGCGCAGTTAACAACTTTGGAGTAAAAGAACTGTTGGACACGTTTATTCGCCTCGCCCCACCACCCATTGCCCGCGAAACGACATTGCGAATTGTAGCACCCAATGAAAGTAAATTCAGCGGATTTATTTTTAAGATACATGCCAACATGGACCCGAAGCATCGCAATCGCATTGCATTTTTGCGCGTGTGCTCCGGCAAGTTTGAGCGCGGCAGTAACTACCTGCACGTTAGGCAAGAGAAAAGCATCCGCTTCTCCAACGCCACAGCCTTCATGGCGCAAGACCGCGAAACGGTAGACGAGGCCTGGCCAGGTGATATTGTAGGTCTGTACGATACAGGCAACTTAAAAATTGGTGATACCCTCACGGAAGGCGAAAAAGGATTTTACACGGGCATTCCCAGTTTTTCTCCTGAAATTTTCAAAGAGGTGGTGAATAAGGACGCCATGAAAAGCAAGCAATTAGAGAAAGGCCTGCAGCAATTAATGGAAGAAGGTGTAGCCCAACTTTTCACCTTTGATGTAGGCAAGCGAAAAGTGATCGGTACAGTCGGGGCGCTTCAGTTCGAGGTTATTCAGTTTCGCTTGAAGCATGAATACAGCGCTACAGTAGAATTTGTGCCGCAAAACATTTACAAGGCTTGCTGGATCAGCAGCTCTTCTGATCAAAAATTACAAGAATTTGTTAATTCAAAATTGCGACACATTGCGCGCGATAAGGAAGGTAAATTGGTTTTCATGGCGGAGTCAAGAGCCTGGTTGCAAATGGTGCAAGACAACTTTCCTGAAATCAACTTTCATTTTACCTCAGAGTTCTGAACCCTGATTCCTTAGCGCACAAATAAATCCTGGAAGGGAAAAGATAGGCCCAAAAGCAGGCGCGAGGTGACCAACCCTTCTTCAGCCAGATACAACACGGGCGTATCTTCCATACTAAAATCGTAAATCTCCAACGTTTTGTTTCCAGGGTCAATAATCCAGTACTCTTTCACTCCAAACTTTTGATACAATTTTCTTTTTTGATTGCGGTCTTTAAAACTGTTGGAAGGCGAGATGATCTCCACAGCCAAGTCAGGCGCTGCATTCAGTCCCCGTTCTGAGATGATGCCCAGATTTTCTCTCGAAACATAAAGTAGATCGGGCTGAAGAACATTTTTTCTGTCGAGGATTACATCTACAGGTGAAAACATTGCGATACCTCCGTTTTTACGAGCGTACCGTTTGAGCAGGTCATACAGATTTCCTGCTATCACTTGATGGGTAACATTGGGTGCTGGGCTCATAAACACTTCTCCGTTGATTAGTTCACAGGGCAGGTTAGATTCCTCCAACTGAAAAAATTCATCCACCGTCCATTCCCTGCTCCGGTCAATTGTTGCAGTTTGCATACGGAAAGATAAGAAATATTTAAGATGTTTGGGTCGTTATGCAAGTGCTCTACGAAGACAATCATCTGCTGGCCATCAACAAACCAGCCGGAGTGTTGGTGCAGGGCGATGAAACGGGCGATAAGCCATTGGTCGAGTGGGCAAAAGATTACATCAAAGAGAAGTACGCTAAACCCGGTGACGTTTTTTTAGGCGTGGTGCATCGCCTTGACCGGCCGGTGAGCGGTGTGGTTGTCTTCGCACGAACATCTAAATCGCTTTCGCGGATGAATGAGCTTTTTCGCTCGCGCGAAACGGAGAAGATCTATCGGGCTATCGTAAGCAAGAGACCTCCGCACAAAGAAGGTACACTGTTTCATTGGCTATTGAAAGACGAAAAGAAAAACAAAACCACTTCCTACATCCGGGATACTCCTGGTACGCTTAAATCAGAATTGAGTTACACATTACTAGCCGAGCATGCCGGCAGGTATTTGCTTGAAGTTCGTC
>JAIENH010000613.1 GCA_019751475.1 Cyclobacteriaceae bacterium | reverse complement strand
TCTGAAACCGTTGGCACGGGTTGTCTCCGTAGCTGTGGCCGGAGTTGACCCAGCCTATATGGGTGTTGGCCCGGTGCCTGCCGTACAAAAGGCATTGAAGCGCGCAGGGTTGAAAATTTCTGATATCGGTTTGGTAGAGTTGAATGAGGCCTTTGCATCGCAATCACTTGCATGTATTCGAGATTTGGGTTTGAATCCAGACATCGTGAATGTTAATGGCGGGGCAATTGCAATCGGGCATCCTTTAGGGTGTAGCGGGGTTCGTATTTCAAGTACGCTAATTCATGAGATGCAAAAAAGAAAAGTAAGGTATGGTCTAGCTACCATGTGTATTGGAGTTGGGCAAGGGGCGGCAGTGGTTTATGAGAATTTGAGGGGTTGAGAAATAAGAAGATGAGAATTGAGAATGGCACCTACTCAAAAGTTTAGTGATTTAATTGTCTGGCAGAAGGCTCATCAGTTTGTGTTGCTTACATATCGGGTTACGGCTTCTTTTCCGAAAGAAGAATTGTATGGGCTGACATCACAATTCAGACGCGCAGCTATTTCAATTGCCGCTAACATTGCAGAAGGATATGCAAAACGAACGAAACCCGAAAAGGCAAGATTCCTAAATATTTCTCAAGGATCAGTTGAGGAGTGTAAGTATTACATAATTCTATCAAAGGATTTAAAGTTTCACTCAGATGAGACACTGGAGAATTTGTTGGAGGAAGTAAGCAAATTACTCAACTCATACGCTCGGGCCATCAAGGCTTCTCAAAATTGAAATCCACCATGTCCTCCAGAAACCTCTCTATTCACAACTTCACAATTCTCATCTTCTCACCTCCTCTCTCCTCATGAGATACTTCTTCGAAATCACCTACAACGGCACACACTATCATGGTTGGCAAAACCAGGCTAATGCTGTCGGTGTGCAGCAGGTGGTAGAAGATGGCATGACCAAGGTTTTTCGGCAACCGGTTGAGATTGTTGGGAGCGGGCGCACCGACACCGGTGTGCATTGCGTGCAGCAATTTTTTCACGCAGATATTGAGAAAGACTTTGATCAAAGTCAGTACATCCAAAAACTCAACTCCATCCTCCCGCGCGACATTGCCATCCGGGCTATCCACCCGGTGAAAGACACCGCACATGCCCGCTACGATGCGTATGAACGGGCCTATGAATACAAGATTACCCGCACTAAAAACCCTTTGCTCATCGGCCAGGCCTACTACTTTTTTAAACCGATCGACATCAAAACCATGAACACTGCGGCTGCGTTATTAGTCGGCAGTCACGATTTTGAATGCTTTAGCAAAGTAAAGACCGATGTAAATCACTTTATTTGCGATATCAAGAAGGCACATTGGAATGAAAAAGATGATTTGCTTGTTTTCAGCATCGTGGCCAATCGCTTCTTGAGAGGAATGGTGCGGGCCATCGTGGGAACGTTGCTGGAAGTTGGCTCGGGAAAGATTTCCGTGGATGACTTTAAGCAAATCCTCAAAAGCAAAGACCGGAAGAAGGCCGGCATGAACGTGCCACCAGAAGGGTTATACTTAGTGAGCGTAAAGTATCCCAAAAAAATATTTAAATAAGCTCTGTACTTCTCTCGTAAGGAGGTTAGAGCATAGTTATGGAAAAAGAACAAGTCAGCAGCGGCAACATTATTGATTTCAAAGTAGTCAGGCGTCTGCTGGGCTTTGTAAAACCCTACAAGGGCCGCTTCTATGCCGTGGTGGTGCTCACAGTTGTGCTGGGTGTACTTACACCACTCCGTCCGTTTCTCATCCAACAAACATTAGACAACGATGTGGCAGTTGGAAATTACCGGGGCATGGTAAACATGATGCTCATCGTGTTTGCCTTGTTGCTGGTTCATTCTGTCTTTCAATACATCCACACGTACCTTTCGGGAAGAATCGGGCAGTACGTAATACGCGACATTCGCATCAAGCTCTATGAGCACCTGGTCAATCTACGACTAAAATTCTTTGACAAGACACCCATCGGCCGGTTGGTGACGCGTACCATCTCAGATGTGGAAACACTGGCCGATGTATTCAGCGAGGGCTTGGCCGCCATGACGGGAGATCTGCTGCAAATCGTCTTCATCCTCGCCTTTATGTTTTACACCGACTGGCGATTGGCGCTGGTGAGTCTCTCCACCATACCGTTGATGCTGTTGGCCACTTACATCTTCAAAGAAAAAATCAAAGTGGCGTTTAATGATGTGCGCAATGCCGTAGCCAACCTGAATACATTCGTGCAAGAGCATATCACCGGTATGAACATCGTGCAAATCTTTGGCAGTGAAAAAAAGGAGTTCGAAAAGTTTAAAGAAATCAACAAAGAGCACTTGGATTCCAATCTTCGCTCCGTGCTTTATTATTCTGTTTATTTTCCAGTAGCTGAAATCATCGCAGCGATGGGCATTGGATTATTGATGTGGTACGGGGCCAAGGGCGTGCTTCACACTGAGCAGACAGGCATCACCATCGGTTCGCTCACGGCTTTCATTATGTACATCCAGATGTTCTTCCGGCCTATTCGCATGATTGCCGATCGGTATAACACCCTACAGATGGGCATTGTCAGCTCTTCGCGGATTATCAACTTGCTTGACAGCAAGGAGCATAATGTTGAGAGTGGATCAGCTATGGCCAAGACCTTGCGTGGCGCTGTCGAGTTTGACCATGTGTGGTTTGCGTATAACGACAACAACTACGTTTTAAAAGACATCAACTTTTCGATCAAACCCGGAGAAACCATTGCATTTGTAGGGGCTACCGGTGCAGGCAAGTCGTCTATTATTAATTTGCTCAATCGCTTCTACGATATCAACCGGGGCTCCATCAAAATTGATGGTCTCGACATTCACGAATATGATCTTACATCCCTTCGGAGAAACATTGGAGTAGTGCTACAAGATGTATTTCTTTTTTCTGATACAATTCGCAATAATATCTCTTTGGGGAATAAAGACGTCACCGATGAAATGATCATGCGCGCGGCTGACTTGGTAGGGGCTACGAAATTTATCGATCGCCTTCCTGGCAAGTTAGATTACAATGTGATGGAGCGAGGTGCTACATTATCGGTTGGTCAGCGGCAATTGCTGTCTTTCATTCGTGCTATGGTAAATGATCCGAAGATACTCGTGCTCGATGAGGCCACTTCATCCGTTGACACGGAAACAGAGGAGATGATCCAGGATGCCATCGGCAAAATGATGAGCCACCGCACCTCCATTGTCATTGCCCATCGGCTGTCTACCATTCAGAAAGCTGACAAAATCATCGTACTCGACCACGGAGAGGTAAAAGAAGAGGGTCGACATGAAAACCTGTTGGAGCGCCAGGGCTACTACGCCCAACTCCATAAAATGCAATACAAAGAAGTAGTCTGACCACTCACCGCCTGTTTCGGCTCTTTATCGCTGCATTACGGCAAAAAACCTATATTTGCTTGAATGGGCATGTCAAAACGTCTGATTATTTCTGCGCTGCTGGTCTTTACAGTCGCCATAGCTGAAGCACAGGTTCGCAAAAGCCCTCGCATCGGTAATTACCGCACGCCCAAAGTGAATGGCAATAAGGCACGGATTGTATGCCCCATTTTTGAGTCGAGTCGTTACCCTTATCAGGGAATTGGTTTTAAGTTGGGCGATCCGTTTGCTTTCACCTATAAATTCTACGCGAATAAAAATTTTGCCTTTGCGGCCGATGTAGGCAAGGCAGCAAGCGGGCTTTATAACCGGTATTATCGCAATGCCTTCAACACCTATTTACCCGATACACTTAAGCGCGACCAAAGCATTCAGTATCTGGCACACAAAGCGCTAAACGATTGGTTTATTGAAACCAAATTTCTGTACCAGTGGGATGCTGAAAAAATTTCAAAAGGTCTGCAACTGTATGCGGGTTTCGGGTGGCAATGGCGAAACACCAAACTGCAATACGACTATAATTTTAACGACCGGAGTCAAAATCAAGACGATGGCAAGTTCGGCAAGTTCACAGAAAATCGTTTCACCTACGGGCCGGTGGTAGTACTGGGATTTGAATACTCCTATTTCTCGTTGCCCGTTTCCGCTTTTATCGAGGTTGAGCTCTTTACCGATGCACTGCTGGACCCTGGCTATCAACGGTTCCAGGGAGGAGTGGGCCTGCGATACGTCTTCTAAATTCATTTTAACAAACTATGCAGCGAAGGTGGTTGGGTGTGATCGTGTGGGCAGCAGTGCTCCTACAAGGTTGTTCTCTTGAAAAATTGTATCAGTTGCAGCAAAGACGAAAACCATCGCCCTATGAGCAGGTGGAGTTTACCGAGTTGACGAAGCGATACATGGAAAAAGAAAGGACCTATCCACTGGAAGGTATTTACTCCGTATCCGGTTCGGTTACAAAAAAGGGCAAAAGTTTTCTAAGCAATACCGAAAAAGAAAAAACGGCTGATTATCGGGAGAATTACGCCAAGGTGGCCATCGTGCACGATGCCCGTAACACCGGACGCGAATACATCGAAATCTCGTTGAATAAAGAATACCAATCGAGTTACTCCGTTATCGGAGAGTTTAATACTGCTTCCGGAGGAAATCTTTTAGTGTACAAACATTTTGAAGGCAAAAACAAGAGTACGTCATTCACTTTTGCTATCGACAAAGGCTCGGATATTCTGGAAGGGATTCGCACGGAAAACGAGGGCGGTACAGTTGTCACCTACAAACTCACGTATGTAAAGTTGTATCCCAAATAACTTAGCTCTCCACTTCGTCCGTTGTCATTTGTTTGTCGAACAACTCTCGGTATAGGCCATTCTTCTCAAGCAACTCTTCGTGTGTTCCTTCTTCTACAATCGCCCCATCATCCAACACCAGTATTCGATTGGCTAGTTTAGCTGAAGATACGCGATGAGAAATGATAATGCTTGTGCGCCCTTGCATGACCGCTTTCATGCTATTCAGGATCGTGTTTTCTGTTTTTGTATCCACAGCCGAAAGCGCATCGTCCAGCATCAGTATTTTTGGTGAACGAACGATGGCCCGAGCAATGGACACACGCTGCTTCTGACCGCCCGAGAGTGTGATGCCGCGCTCGCCTACCCGGGTGGCAAATCCCTGCGGGAACTCCAGAATGTTTTTATAAACATCAGCGTCTTTAGCGGCCTGCATTACTTTTTGTTCATCTGGAGCCGTGAGCCCAAAGGCGATGTTGTTGAAAATCGTGTCGCTGAAAAGAAATACATCTTGCGGCACAAACCCGATCTGACTTCTCAAGTTGTTAAGATTGAACTGCCTGATAGGAATTGAATCAATGCGAATTTCTCCGGCTGTGACATCGTACAAACGTGACATGAGACTGGCGATAGTGCTCTTGCCCGACCCTGTTCCACCGATAATCGCGAGCGATTCTCCCGGTTGTAATTCAAACGATACATCTCGCAGCGCCTTGATACCGGTGTCCGGATAGGTGAAGGAGACATTGCTAAACTCAATCTTGCCTGCGATCTCGTGTTTCAATTCCTTTTCGGAAACAATGTCTGTCGTGGTCTTGAGAAACTCATTGATTCTTTTTTGTGAGGCTTCTGCTCGCTGCACAAGGCTGCTCGTCCAGCCCAGAGACGCTACAGGCCATGTGAGCAAGTTTACGTAAATGATAAACTCTGCGATGTTGCCAAATGATAAGGAGCCCTCAATCACTTCTACACTGCCTTCATAGACGGTTAAGATCGTGCTCAACCCAATAAGACCCCACATGAGCGGAAAAAACAACGACTGCACTCGGGTCAACTTCAACGACTGTCGCTTGTACTCCTCATTTTCCTGGCGGAATTTTTCCACCGATTCTTTCTCACGCGTAAACGACTTCAACACACGAATGCCTGAAAAAGCCTCTTGCACAAACGTACTCAGGCGTGACTGGCTCTTTTGAATATGCTCAGAGCGCTTCTCTATAATGGTGTTGACATAATAAATGCTGAATGAAAGTATCGGCAGCGGAATGAGAGCAAAGAGCGTGAGCCTAGGACTGATCATAAACATGACCGGAATCAGCATGATAAAAAGAGTGATCAACTGAAGGCCGTACATGATCGAAGGGCCGAGGTACATCCTCACCCGACCAACATCTTCCGAGATACGGTTCATCAGGTCACCTGTGTTGTTTCTTCGGTAGAAACTCAATGGCAGGGTCTGGTAATGTTCAAAGATTTCATTCTTCAGATCAAACTCAATCAGGCGGCTCATCACTATCAGTGTTTGCCGAACAAAATATAAAAACAGGCCGCGGAGCAACGCCATCACCAAAATCAGGATAGCATACACCAGGATGCCCTGGGCGAATACACGGAAGAAACTATTTTGAAGAGACGTTTCACCGAATGATCGGTACACCTGCACACTGTCCACTACGAGGTCGATGGAATGCCGCACCATCTGGGCCGGCACGATTTGAAATACGTTGGAGATTATGACAAACACGAGGCCCCAGATGAGGTGCCATTTATACTTAAGAAGATACCGGTTGAGGTAGGCGAGTTCCTTCATGTGATTACCCGTGTAGAAACGAGTCTTACGATTTTTAGTTCAAATCAACCATTTATCCTGAACAAAATGTAACTTGCGCCCTTCTTTTTTACCGTTCCTTGCCATGCTCAACAGACGCACCCTTCGTATCAAGATCATGCAAAGTATTTTTGCCTATGAGCAATGTAAAGAAGCCGATTACGAACTCGCCATCGATCATATAGAAGAGTTTTTTCAACCCGACCTCAACTCCATGAAGATACAAGACAAGGAGTTGTTGAAGGGCCAACGGGCTGTGGCTATTAAAGAATTTGAAAAGCGTTTTAAGGGACAAGCCGTAAAAGAGAACCCAGACCCTCGTATCGCTCAGGCGGTAGAAGAAGCCCTATCGTTAGAGGCTGCTTACTTAAAAAAAGACTTTGATTACTTCCGCAAAAACAGCATCTCGGACGTAGAGAAAATAAATACGTTTTACTTCGCAGTACTAAACCTAATACCCGCGCTGGCTACTGTGGCTGCCACTGACAAAAAAGTGTCTGCCAAAAATCTTATATCTAATCCAATTGTTGAAGCCTTGCGCGATCATGCACAGCTCAAGCGTGAAACACTCCGGGCCGGCAGCAATTGGGACGAGCGCATGGAGTTGGTACGGGGCTGGTTCCGCGACTGCGTCCGTGGTGACAAAGAGTTTCAGCAGTATTGCGAGTCGTTATCACCCACCCTCGAAACACACCACGCTTTTGTTAAGCATCTCATTCGTAAAATTATTTTAGGGCCCACCCTCATCAACTCACACTTTGAAGAGTGGGACTTGCGCTGGTCGGAAGATCACGATATCGTAAAAAGTCTGGCGGAAAAAACGTTGAAGTCGTTTGATGAAAAAACCAAAGCCATTGAAATACAAAAGCTGTCGCTTGAATGGGACGATGATAAAGATTTTATCGAGCGATTGTTTTCAGGGGCCGTCAGATTAGACCCGCGTTATCACGAACTTATTGCGAGCAATACAAAGAACTGGGAAGTGGACAGGCTGCCGCTCACCGACCGTGTGATTTTGCAAATGGCTATTGCCGAAATGATCACCTTCCAAAACATCCCTGTAAAGGTCACCATCAACGAATACATTGAGTTGGCCAAGCATTACAGCACACCAAAGAGCCGCCAGTTTATAAACGGCATCCTGGATGTGATTGCCAAAGAATTGGTGAAAGAAGGAAAAATCAAAAAAAGCGGCCGCGGGCTGTTGGATAATAGGTAAAGTTTATTCCAGAATCTTTAGTGTTGTTGACAAAGCTGAGTCAAGGTGAAATTTCGTACTTTTGAATACTTCATTGATGAAAAAGAGATGCCCGTAATCTCCATGTTCTATGGCGTAATCATCCGAATGTTTTTTATGGATAATAAAGAGCATAAGTCACCCCATGTACATATTGAATACAACGAGTGGCAAGCTGTAGTGAGCATACCTGATTGCGAGATACTTGCTGGCGATTTTCCTAAAAAGAAGTTGAAATTAGTAACTGCATGGATGGAGATTCATCAGGACGAATTGATGGCCAACTGGAAACTGGCCGTTGCTGGCCAGCCCATATTCACGATAGAAGCATTAAAATAAAATGAGAAAGATAGTTTCACTCTCCGCCATGGAAGACTTTCAGCTTAAACTGAAGTTTGATGACGGTTCTGAAAAAAAATTTGACGTGAAACCCTATTTCCAATTCCCCGTGTTTTCAATTTTAAAAGATCCTAGTGTTTTCAAACAGGTGATCAATCGGAGTTACTATATTGAGTGGCAAGGGCAGCAAATTGATCTGAGTGCGGATACCTTATGGCACGAGGGCAAAAACAATAGTTAGCTATTGAATTGAGTGACGGTGGCGGAGGACAGTAGCAGTATTTCCCGAATCCCTTATCTTTGCAGACTAAGTTCACTCGTCATGGGAAAAAAGAGCAGTAATACGTTGATAGCCTTTTTGGCTGGGGCTGCCGCAGGTGCCATTCTCGGTGTGCTTTACGCCCCCGACAAGGGCTCAAACACCCGCGAAAAGCTTTCCTTCCGCCTCGATAAGTACAAGAAAATACTGGAAGATTTTCTGGATGACCTCGTGACCGGCAAGGACACACCCCTTACCTCGGAGGCGAAATCGCAAGGCCAAAAAGTGGTATCTGAGGCCAAGGGCAAGGCTGAGCGCCTGTTGGAAGATGTAGACGATCTGCTCGCCCAAATTCGGGGGAACAAGAAGAGTTAATGATTTGTTAAAGCTGTTATTTCGTCCGCTATTTCTCAATAATTTTGAAACTCTCTCATAACAACTAACCTATGAAAAAAGTCATCTATATTGTGTTGATCGCAGGAGGCGCTACACTCTTGATGGGCGCTTGCAAAAGCCGCGAATCAGAAAAACGAATTGCAGAATTGGAAAGCCGGTTGGCCCAACTTGAAAACAACAAGGGCGCTGGTGCTACGGCTACTCCTACCACAACAACTCCGACTGAGACAGCCGCAGCACCGGATGTGAAGCCGGAAGGTCCGCTACCCGTGGCTGAATTCTCAAAAGTTGACCACGACTTTGGCACCATCACCGAAGGACAAAAGGTAGTCTACACCTACAAAGTAAAAAATACTGGCCAAGCCCCGTTGATCATTCAAAGCGCACAACCGTCTTGCGGTTGCACTGTGCCCAAGTGGTCGCAAGAGCCAATTCCTGTGGGTGGCACCGGTGAGATCACCGCAGAGTTTGACTCTAATGGCAAGCCGGGTGTTCAAAACAAAACCATCACGGTAACGTCTAACACGTGGCCGAAAACCACCACCCTTCGCTTTAAGGCTATGGTTACTCCAAAGGCAGAAGCTAACGGCCCAGTGAAGTAATTTCATCTGTAATTAATATGCGGTTGAAAGAGCCGCATATTCACGGATTGCGCATCAAACAGGGTTCTTGCCCGGATTGATGCGCAATTTGCTTATGAGGCTTGTCATCAGTCTCTCATGCTGTTTCCACACCAAAAACTGCTACCTTTGACGCGCAAAAATTAAAACGATCATGTACGCAATTATTTTACAAGCACAAGGCAACAACTGGAGTTCGCTGGTCCTCATGGTGGCCATCATCGGTATCTTTTATTTTTTTATGATCCGGCCTCAGCAGAAAAAAGCTAAAGATCAAAAGAAATTTGTCGATGAGATAAAGAAAGGTGACTACGTAGTGACCATCGGTGGCGCCCACGGACGGGTAGCTGAAATAGAAGATGATACCTTCATTCTGGAGTTTGAGCGTGGAGCACGTGTTAAGTTCTCCAAGTCATCAGTATCCATGGAGTCTACCAAAGCGGCTACCGCGCCTAAGAAGACAACTGCCTAGAGATAACTAAATCACATACCATGTGAATTTCCTTCGCGCCATCAGCAACATTTTGCGGTTTGACCGCACCAACTGGAAGGCATTGGCGCTTTGTTTTTTTGCTGCGGCTGTGTTTTGGATTTTCAATGCGTTGAATAAAAACTACGCGACCAACCTCAAGCTGCCGTTGCAGTTTGAATACGATGACGCACGCTATACAGCCGTGGAAGCTCCTCCTGCAACCCTCACCGTAAATGTCAATGGCAATGGCTGGGAATTATTTCGGAAAAGTCTTGGCGTAAAAGTGCCCGTCATCAACATGCCGCTGGAGCGGCCATTGGAGATGCGAAAAATAGCAGCTGCCTCATTGGCACCCACAGTGGCCAGCCAAGTGGGCGGTCTTCAATTAAATTACATTGTTACTGACACGCTACGAATGAAGTTCGAGCCTAAGGTGCAGCGCACACTTAAGCTTATGGCCGATCTTACTCCCATCACGTTCAAAAAAGGATTGGGGCGCACGAGTGCAATAGTACTTCTCCCCGACTCGGTAACGGTGGAAGGTCCAAAAAGTGCTATTGATGAATTGCCGGACACACTGCTCGTTCGAGTCAATGCTACTCGGGTGAGTGGTAACTTCCGCGAAAGCGCAGAAATAAACGTGGGCCCAACTGCAAGTATTAAACGCGATCCTCCCGTGGTAGACATTATGTTTGAAGTGGGGCCGATGGAAGAAATTTCCCGTAAGGTGAAAGTAAAAACACCTAAAGTGCCTTGGGGCATGGAGGTGATGAACGATAGCATCGCCTGTGTTTTCATCCTTCCAGAAAAGGAGCATCAAAATTTCATAAGCAGTATTATCGCGCTAGAAGCTGCCCTCATCGACCCGTTTACAGACTTGAAGAAGGGCGAGACAAAATCGTTTCAGCCGCTTATAAAAGGAGTGCCTGCTTTTGCAACCTTGATGCGTGCAGACTCCGTAAAAGTGAAACGATACTGATTGCAATGGCACATGTGCTACAAGTGGGCATTACCGGCAATATCGGCTCAGGCAAGAGTCTGGTTTGTCGAATTTTTCAATGCCTGGGTGTGCCCATTTACGATGCCGACAGCCGGGCGAAAAATTTAATGACCACTGACGGAATACTGGTCAGTCAAATCAAGAAAGAATTCGGAAACTTGTCGTACCGTAGCGATGGTAGTTTGGACAGGGCCTACATCGCCCAGGCTACTTTCGGACAACGAGAGCAACTGGAGAAACTGAATAGCTTGGTGCATCCGCGAGTGGCTGAAGATTACGCAACATG
>JAIENH010000028.1 GCA_019751475.1 Cyclobacteriaceae bacterium | reverse complement strand
ATTGCCGGAACCGCTTTACTTATCTGGTTATTGGCAAAGTGAAAAGTATTTTTCTCCGGTGTCTGTCGTTATCCGGGATCAGTTTATTCCAGCCCGGCCTTTGGATGAGCGAAACACTGCGCTTCAGACGCAAATGCAGTCACAAAATAGTGTAGCTGTTCATGTCAGGCGGGGCGACTATGCGTCAGCCTCTGCTTACAATTCATTCTTCGGTGTGTTGCCGCTACAGTATTACAATTTGGCGATGGCTGAAATAGTAAAGACCATAAGCAATCCTGTGTTTTACTTTTTTTCGGATGATCCATCCTGGTGCAAGCAGCACATGCCGGTGGGGCAGGCTGTATTTGTCGATCACAACACGGGTGAAAATGCCTATAAAGACCTTGTGCTCATGTCGAGTTGTAAACACGCCATCATTGCTAACAGTACGTTTAGTTGGTGGGGTGCGTGGCTCAATCGCAACCCTGATAAGGTGGTAATTGCACCGCGTACCTGGTTCCAATCATCGTACCTTACTAAAAAGGAGCCGGTTTATCCCAGTCGTTACTACAACACTAAGGACTTGATTCCCGCAACGTGGACGCGACTGTGAAAAAAAACTTGCGGGATGTGGTCATGTTGGCCAATGCCGGTCACAAGCCATTCGATACGCGCATCTTCCACAAAGAGGCGCGGTCGTTGGTGGAGGCGGGATACAACGTCTCCATTATTATTCCGCACGCGGAAGATATTACGAAAGAAGGCGTCCACATTCTGTCTGTGCCGTTACCGAGAAAAGGTTGGGAGCAGTTGGTGCGGTGTCCGTGGGATATTTTTCGCAAAGCGCTGCGGCAACCACGACAAGCTATTTTTCATCTTCATGATTCAGAGTTGCTCCTAGTGGGCCTTGCCCTTGTGTTAATGGGCCGCACGGTTATTTACGATGCGCATGAAGACACACCGCTGCAGATTTCATATCAGCATTGGATACCCCGGTGGATCAAGCCATTCTATAAGTTTTTTTACAGACTGTTGGAAAAGTTGGCTGGCTGGTGTTTTGATGCCATCATTGTGGCGGAGCCGGTGATTGCTAAGTATTTTCCTTCACGCAAAGTGACACTCATTCGAAATTTTCCCATCTCGGCTTCTTTTGATCAGGGGATAAAGTACAGTGACCGTAAGAAACAGTTGGTGTACGTAGGTCTTCTGAGCAAGCCACGTGGAGTGTTTGAAATGCTGGAAGGTTATCGCCTGGCAAAAGAAAAACAGCCGATTGACTTTGTGGTGGGAGGAAAGTTTGCCCCGGCTTCACTCGAACAAGAATTGCTCGCGCGCTACCCCATCGATTACCGCTCGTGGCTTTCGTATCCGGATATGGTGGGGGTCTTATCGCAGGCAGCGGTGGGCATCATCGTTCCTCACCCCATTGAGCGATACAAAACAAATTATCCTGTGAAGTTATTTGAATACATGGCGGCAGGCCTTCCGGTTATTGCCTCGCAGGAAGGTGAGTCCGCAGCGTTTGTTAAGGAGGCGGAAGCGGGTGTGCTCGTTGATCCGCTACGTCCTGAGCAAATTGCGGAAGCCATCGTGGATTTGTTCTCTCATCCCGCGAAAGCGGAAGCTATGGGGGCCCGTGGCCGTAAATTGATTTTCGAAAAGTATAATTGGGAGAAGGAATCCCAGCGACTCCTTCACGTCTATCAATCCTTGCATCATGCGTAAAACATTTTTTCGATACCTCGCCAGCATCGGCATTCAGCCTAAGATCATGCTTAAAAGCCTGCGAGGTCTGCCTGCCTTTTGGCGTGACTTGCGCACCATGCGAAAGCAAATAAAGGGCAACAACGATTTTGCCATCACCTCGCTCTACCCGGTTTTGCGCGAGCGATTTGAAACAAACGGAGATTTAAAAAGCCATTACTTTCATGAAGACTTGCTCGTGGCTCAACGCGTGTTTGAGAATAAACCATTGAAACACGTGGATGTTGGTTCGCGGGTGGATGGATTTGTGGCGCACGTGGCCTCCTTTCGGGAGATCGAAGTATTTGACATTCGACCGCAGGCTGCGCAGGTAAAAAATATTCTCTTCGTCACGGCTGACTTCATGAACATCGACCCGGCTCTTTACAATTACACCGACTCACTGTCTTCCCTCAATGTGATTGAGCACTTCGGGCTGGGGCGCTACAACGACCCGATTGATGCTGATGGTCACCGAAAGGGACTCGAGAACATGACCGGGGTTTTGAAACAAGGAGGAAAATTTTATTTCTCAACCCCCATTGGCCCGCAACGAATTGAGTTTAATGCCCACCGCGTGTTTAGTGTAAGATATTTGTTGGATATTTTTAAACCACATTACACCATCGATCAGTTTTCCTTTGTGGATGATCGGGGCGACTTGCATGCCAACGTGCCGCTTACCGAAAGCGAGATCAATCGAAACTATGGATGCGCGTTTGGCTTTGGGATTTTTGAAATGACGAAATTATAATCACTTCACCCGCTTCGGATTTTCCTTAACAAAACTCTCCCACGAAGTCTTTCTACTTTTCTCCGTACCGTTTTGGTAGTGATGACATACGGCCACGGCCAGCGCGTCAGTAGCATCGAGCAATTTGGGTGCTTCTTTGATGGTAAATAGCTGCATCAGCATTTTGGCCACTTGCTCCTTGGAGGCATTTCCGTTGCCCGTCACCGACTGCTTTACTTTTTTAGGAGCGTACTCCACAATGGGTATGCCCCGGTACAGCGCGGCTGACATGGCCACGCCTTGTGCCCGGCCCAGTTTGAGCATAGACTGCACGTTCTTGCCAAAGAAAGGCGCCTCCAGGGCCACTTCATCAGGGTGAAACTCATCGGTAAGACTCAACACTCGTTCAAAGATTTTTTTTAGTCGCAATTCGTGCGAATCAAATTTGGAGAGTTGTATCACCCCAAACTGCAGCATGCTCATTTTGCTTCCGCGAATGAGGATCACGCCATAGCCCATCACGCTCGTGCCGGGGTCAAGTCCGAGTACAATCTTTTCCTTTACGGGTTTTTTGTCAACTTTGCCCACGCCCCAAGTTACAAGAATGATTTTTGTTTCACTTCTTATTTTGTCTTTGTATTGCTTGCTCCTGCTCGGCTTTCTTGCCGGGTGGAGTAAGGCGATGAACCGCGAAGAGGTTGGAGCTACGGATGTGCCTGGTATTTCAGTAGTGGTTGCGTACAGGAACGAAGCAAAGAACATTGAGAGCCTTCTCCGCTGCCTTACTGAAATAAGTTATCCGAGCGAAAGTTGGGAAGTCATTGTGGTAAATGATCACAGCACAGATGCTACGGCAGATGTTGTTGCTTCGTGGTCATCAAAACTGTCACGATTAAAAATACTGAATCTTAATGAGGGCAAGAGTGGAAAGAAAGCCGCCCTCGACTTGGGCATTCGCCATGCCCGGTTTGAAATAATTGTTACCACCGATGCTGACTGCCTGGTTACACCTGAATGGCTAAAGGCAATCGCAGTTACTTTTCAGGATGAGTCGGTTAAAATGGTGGCGGGTCCCGTGCGACTGGCTACGGATGATTCATTCTTTTCCAAGCTTCAATCCATGGAGTTTGCCAGTCTCATGGGGAGTACTGCCGCTGCTATTGGGCTTAGTCATCCCATCATGTGCAATGGCGCCAATCTTGGGTTTCGAAAGAGTGTTTTTGCTGAAGTGAATGGTTATGAAGGCAATACAGATATCGCTTCTGGTGACGATGAGTTTCTTATGCGCAAGATCGTAGCGCGATATCGCAATGGTGTAGCCTTCCTTCATTCCGCGAAAGCGGTAGTCACTACACAGCCGCAAAAATCATGGAGTGAGTTTTTGCAGCAGCGCCTTCGCTGGGCCGGTAAATGGAAAAATAATTCTGACACGGTCACCCGCGTGCTGGCACTATTTATTCTAATCCAGCAAATGAACTGGCTTTTACTACTCGTCACGATTTTATCGATTCACTCGTTCATCCTCATTTATGCAGTAAGTAAGATTTTACTGGAATGCATTCTTCTCTATCGCGTTTGCTCATTCCTTGGTCAGAAATTTGATGTACTTTCATTTGCCATGCTTCAAGTGCTGTATCCCATCTACGTAATCTACACCGGCCTCGCGTCTTTGTTTTCCAAATTCAACTGGAAGGGAAGAATTTATAAGTAAAGGAATTACTCAAGGCGGTAATTTTATTCTAATTTTACCGTTGGAGAAGAATGACTATGCCGCTAGCTGCGCTGAAGAAACAATTAGACCGCAAAGAACTTGAGCTGAACGCCTTGTTGGAGATCACACAAGCTATCAATAGCAACGTGCCGGAGGAATCGCTGTATAAAATCTACAACTTCACCTTGCGCTCCAATCTCAACATCAAAAAACTGGCGCTGTATGTGTATGATGAGCAGTGGAGTTGCCGTGTAAACTTTGGTACCAAAAACGGTTTTTCGAAAATGCACCTGGACGATCGGTTCCACCTGATCCGCCAAGTACACAAACTTTCTGAGTTTGATGGCGAATGTGCCTTTCACGAGTTTGATTTGGTGATACCCGTGGCACATGAGAGCAACACGCTTGCAGTGGCATTTGTAGGAGGACTGGAATCTGCCAATGGTAACAGCGACTATAGCGATGCTGTCAGGTTTATTCAGGCCCTTAGCAACATCATTATTGTTGCCATTGAGAATAAAAAATTGGCGCGCAAGCAACTCGAGCAAGAGGCCTATCGCAAAGAGTTGGAGATCGCCAGCGATGTGCAGCAGTTTCTGTTCCCTGAGAAGTTGCCCAATACGGATCACCTGAAAATGGAGGCGAGTTACCTGCCCCATGATTTGGTGGGCGGAGACTATTACGACTACGTACCAATTAATAAAAATCAGTTTTTGCTTTGTGTAGCCGATGTGAGTGGCAAAGGCATCGCTGCGGCCCTCATGATGTCCAATTTCCAGGCATCACTGCGTACGCTGCTGCGCCAGATGCCAAATCTTTCTGAAATCGTTGAGGCACTCAATTACCAGGTGTTGGAAAACACGAAAGGTGAAAAATTCATTACGTTCTTTGGTGCTATTTATGATGTGAACCTGAAGACTTTAGTCTACGTCAACGCAGGTCACAATCCTCCCATTTTGTATGATAAAAAAAATGGCATCCGCTTGCTGGAGGATGGCAGCACCGTGCTGGGCGCCATGCACCCGCTTCCGTTTTTAAAAGAAGGATTTATCACTGACCTGGATGATTTTCTTCTTTTTTGTTATACCGATGGGTTGACGGAAACATCAAACGAGGCAGGTTGCGAATTTGGGCAGGACGGCTTGCTAGAATACTTTAAGAAAAACCATCAAAAAGATTTGAGTACTATTCATCAAGACATCATTGTGCAACTGGATGGCTTCAAGGGCCGCAACAGCTACCGCGATGATATCACCATGCTTAGCTGTCGCGTGCAATAAGTCGGGCTTTAATGTTTTGACATTGAATTTTTTCCGTAGTCCTTTCTTTCTTCATTGGATATACAAAGACGTAGTGTGGCGAATGCCCGCGGAAGCAAAAGAGCTTTATCTCACGTTTGACGATGGCCCTGTGCCCGGGCCGACCGAATTTGTGCTGGAGGAATTAAAAAAACACAACCTGACTGCTACGTTCTTTTGCATTGGTGATAACGTGCGAAAACACCAGGCCATCTTTCAGAAAATTATTGAAGCGGGTCACAGCATCGGCAACCATACCTTTAATCATCTCAGTGGATGGAAGACCTCTAACGCTGATTACCTGAAGAACATTCATGCGTGTGATGAGCAAATGGTTCAATCTTTTTCTGCTTATCGCGAAGGCAACGACAAGCGAAACCTTTTTCGTCCTCCCTACGGGCGAATTACACCCAGCCAGGTACGTTCATTAAAGGAATATAAAATTGTGATGTGGGATGTGCTCACGCATGATTATGCGAAAAGCCTTTCATCTGAGCAATGCCTCCGAGGTTCCATCGGTGCTACGCGGCCTGGCTCCATCATTGTATTTCACGACAGTGTAAAAGCGGAAAGAAACATGACCTATGTACTACCTCGCTACATCGACCACTTTTTGAGCGAGGGCTACGTCTTTAAATCCCTGCATTAATTTTTGATCTTTGATCGTGAAAAAGATTTTGGTGTGTCCGCTGGATTGGGGCCTGGGTCATGCTACGCGTTGCATTCCTGTTATAGAAGAGTGTCAACGTCAAGGCGCTGAGGTATTGGTGGCATCTTCCGGTCGTGCGCTGGCATTGCTTCGCAGCGAGTATCCGGGCCTTACCAGTTTTGAATTGCCGGAATACCGGCCGGTCTATCCAACTTCTTCTTCCATGGTGTTGAAAATGGCTACGCAAGTGCCACGATTCATTCGCACTGCCAACCAGGAGCATCAGATTATAGAGCGTCTGGTGAAGGAGCATTCCATTAACTATATCATTTCGGATAATCGATTTGGTTGTTGGTCAGCACACGTTCCATCAGTGTTCATCACACATCAGGTTAATATCAAGCTGCCTTCGTCTATCGAGTGGCTTTCTTTCGTTGTCGATTACCTTAATCACTCTTTCATTAACCGCTTTCAGCGAATTTGGGTGCCAGATGTTCCCGGCAGCGGATTGACAGATTCATTCATGTCGGCTGATCATAAAAATGTTACATACATTGGCTGGCTTTCGCGATTAAAACCGACTACACCTCGAAACTCGACTTATCGTGTGATGGGGATTATTTCTGGCCCTGAGCCACAGCGAGAAATTTTTGAGCGAATGGTAGTAAAACAATTAAGCGAAGCGGGCATTCACTCATTGATAGTAGCCGGTGAGCCTGATCAGTCGTACCGCAGGCAGGAGGGGAGCGTGGAGATCGTGAGCCATCTTTCTTCCAGTGAAATGGAGAAGGCCATCGTTTCAGCTGACTTGATTATTAGTCGGTGTGGATACAGCACCTTGATGGATTTGATGACGGTAGGAGCGAAGGCGGCTTTTGTCCCTACGCCCCAACAGCCCGAGCAACTTTTTTTTGCTAAGCACTTACGTGAAAAAGGTATTGCCTTTTCTCTTGAGCAACATGAATTCTCCGTAACATTGATGCAGAAAGAAGCAACACGATATGCGGGCTTTTATACCATGAACACATCACATGATCTGCTGGTAAATGCGATCAATGATTTATTAAGATGAACCGGTTTTTCAAAAGCGTTGGATTTGCGTGGCGAGGCGTGCACGTTGCCTGGCGCGAGCAGCGTCATTTAAAGATTCATACGGCTTGTGCTCTTGCGGTGATGGCAGCAGGTTTCGCGGTGGGTCTGTCACGTGTAGAGTGGATTGTGGTGGTGATAGCGATTGCGCTTGTGTTTGTGGCGGAGTTGATTAACTCATCTATCGAAGAGTTGGTTAACCTGGTGTCACCGGAACATCGGCCGCTGGCAGGCAAAGTCAAAGACATTGCAGCGGGTGCCGTATTGGTAGCAGCCATTGCGGCTGTTGTTTTAGGAGTGTTAGTTTTTTCGAATCATCTATGAACTATTGGACAGATACGCACGCTCACATTTATTCAGACGAGTTCTCGCCCGACCGGCACGACACGCTGGTACGCGCGCATGAGAAAGGCGTGAGTAAGATTTTTATGCCGAATGTAGACCACACCTCTATCGATGCCATGTTGGAAGTGGAGGCATCAAACCCTGGATCGTGCTTTGCCATAATGGGCCTTCATCCGTGCTCAGTGAAAAAAGACTTTGAAAAGGAGTTGTATCGCGTGGAGCAATGGCTGTCCAAGCGTGCGTTCGCAGCGATCGGTGAGATGGGCACCGATTTGTACTGGGACAAAACTTTTTGGGAACAACAAAAGGAGGCTTTTGTGATACAGATAAATTGGGCAAAGAAATACAATCGACCTGTGGTTATTCATTGTCGCGAATCCATTGACGAAACCATCGCTCTGCTTCAACCCCTGGCAAGCAAATCCCTTACGGGAATTTTTCATTGCTTTACCGGCAATTCCGCGCAGGCGAAACTGATTATTGACATGGGTTTTTACCTTGGTATCGGGGGTGTGGCTACGTTTAAGAACGGAGGTCTTGACAAAGTGCTTCCGGAGATTTCCCTTGATCACCTCGTATTGGAGACTGACAGCCCGTACCTTGCACCAGTACCACATCGTGGTAAACGCAACGAGCCGTCTTACATTCCGCTGGTGGCTGATCGGGTGTCATCCATTAAAGCTGTGCTTGTTGAAGAGGTACAACGGGTCACCACGACCAATGCTCGTGCTATCTTCGGTGTTGAATATTTTAAATAACCAGACACGGTAATTAAGTATGAACTTCAAAACCATTACCATCAATACGGCCGTGCCATCTCCGCCCCGGGCGCGTGTCATGATCATCTATACAGGCGGTACGTTTGGCATGGTCTACGATGCACAGGGTGTATTACTGCCGTTTGATTTTTCATTAATACTCGAGCATCTGCCAACCCTTCGAAGTCTTTTTCTGGAAATTACTGTGATTTCTTTTGAGCACCCCATTGACTCATCCAATGTTGAGCCTACACATTGGCAATCCATCGGGCAGATCATCCTCGATCATTATCAAGACTATGATGGTTTTGTCGTGCTACACGGCACCGACACTATGGCCTATACCGCTTCAGCTTTGTCATTCATGTTGCAAAATCTTTCCAAGCCGGTTGTATTCACCGGGGCCCAGTTGCCCATCACAGAGCCGCGGTCTGATGCACGTGAAAACCTGATTACAGCTCTTGAGATTGCTTCCGCGAAAGCGAACGGAATTGCCCAGGTACCGGAGGTCTCTATTTACTTTGATTATGAATTGCTGCGTGGCTCACGTGCCAAAAAGGTGGAGAGTATGCATTTTGATGCGTTCAATTCGGAAAACTACCCTCCGCTGGCGAAAGCCGGTGTTAAGATAGATTACAATGCAGGAGCCATTCGCCCTCCCAGCTCCAAGTCATTACGATTATGGTCAACGTTTGATACACGCGTGGCAGTATTGAAGCTATTTCCCGGCATACCTGAAGCTACGGTCCGGTCGGTATTGTTGAATCCTGAGATGAAAGCGGTCATATTAGAGACATTCGGAGCTGGTAATGCTCCGACCTCGCCCTGGTTTATCAAATTGTTACGCGAGTCGATTGCAAAAGGCCTGCTTGTATTAAATGTCTCTCAATGTCCTGGAGGTATGGTGGTACAGGGCAAGTACGAGACCAGTCGCCAACTGGCGGAAATAGGGGTGATCAGTGGCAGCGATATGACGCTTGAGGCTGCTATTACGAAGCTTATGGTGCTGATGGGTGAGTTTGGAGTAGAGAAAACGAAAAGCCTTATTAACCAATCACTGGCGGGAGAACTTTCAGAATAATCGGCTGAATTGGGCGGAAACCCTCCTTCGCCCCCGACAAGTCGGGGCTACGGAGGGTAAAGCGGAGAGGGCGGGATTCGACTAGACCTCGGGAGCCTTGGCGTGGGAGGTTAAGCTAGAGGAGGTGTTTATTTCTAAAGGCACTTCCTGGATTGAGTGTATTCGATATAGCCTTTTTCATGACGAGCCAGCCTTTCAACTAGATCGCCCGTGCATCCTGTGTAATAGGTCCGATCGGAACAAAGCAAAATGTATACGAAGTACATTGATTCAGAGGTAGTGGGCAGGGTAGGCATAATATGGAAGATCAGGGCACCCTCCTTCGCCCCCGACAAGTCGGGGCTACGGAGTGTAAAGCGGAGAGGGCGGGATTCGAACCCGCGTGGCGCTGAAGGCGCCAACACACTTTCCAGGCGTGCTCCTTCAACCACTCGGACACCTCTCCTTAAAAAAGCCCACAAAGAAATGGAAATTATAGCAAAAGACAGTTTTGGCCGTGACTTTTTAGGCCCAAATGGTTTAATACCAATGACTCTTAAACAAAAGCGAGTTTTTTCTTCTAAAATGTTGTGTTTTCTTGTTTGGAAATGAACAAAAACTTTAATTTTGGCCACTTCAAGACTTAGACTTAAACCTTAAACCATGAAAAAACAATTCTCTATTCTCGCTTTTGTAGGGTTCCTCCTGTGCGGGGCCTTTACATCTTTCGCGCAGGACTCCACCGCCACTGCCCAGCCCGCAGCTGAACAACCCGCAGTGACTGAAGAAGCCGCCTCAACAGATGCAACCGCAACTGAAGAAGTGGGTTTCCATCAGCAGGTGAAAGAAAAATTCATTGAAGGCGGTACCACCTACATGTGGCCAATTCTCATTTGTATGATTCTGGGTCTTGCTGTATCAATTGAAAGAATTATCACCCTCAATATGGCAACAGTTAATACCAAGAAGCTGTTGAGCCAGATTGAAGATGCTCTCGCGAAAGGCGGAGTAGAAGCAGCTAAAAATGTTACTAAAAGCACAAAAGGCCCTATCGCCTCTATCTTCACACAAGGTTTGATGCGTGCATCAGAAGGTATTGACATGGTTGAGAAATCAGTAGTGTCATACGGTGGTGTTGAAATGGGAAAACTGGAAAGAGGTCTTATCTGGATATCATTGTTCATTTCACTCGGACCAATGCTTGGATTCTTTGGAACGGTTATCGGGATGGTGCAAGCGTTTGACGCTATCGAGGCAGCTGGTGATATTTCTCCTCAAGTTGTGGCTGGTGGTATGAAAGTGGCCTTGATCACTACCGTAGGGGGTCTTATCGTGGGTATGGTGCTTCAGATCCTTTACAACTACCTGGTGTCTAAAATCGATAGTCTGGTGAACTCAATGGAAGATGCCTCTATCTCCTTGATTGATATCTTAGTAAAGCATAAACTCTCTAAATAACACAGCCATGATCGATTTAGGATTATACGTAAGTTACTTCCTCCTGATCATTGCATTGGCAGCCTGTATCTTATTGCCGTTGTTAGGTTCAATTCAAAACCCCAAAGCGCTTGTAAAGTCGCTGATGGGTGTGGGTGGCCTGCTCGTGCTGTTTGGTATTGGCTACGTGATGTCGGGCTCTGAAGTAACGGCCAAGTATACAGCGCTGGGAGTAGGTGAGGGTGGTTCCAAAATGATTGGTGCC
>JAIENH010000009.1 GCA_019751475.1 Cyclobacteriaceae bacterium | reverse complement strand
GGGCGGCCCGCTAATCTGGGCGGAAGCTGCGACTGTCAACAACATCGCAGCGAGGATTGATAAAATTGATCTCATAGAGTTTTTGATTTACAGGGAAAGTTAAACGGATTTGGGCGATATGGGATGCAACCCCAAGCGGGGTATTTGATACCTGGCATCCTGTATGGCCTACTTTGCTTATTACTTAGGAGACATCTCAATAATCTTAATCCCTATTATTCAATTACTTACATTGCATTTTTATTGCGCAGGCTACGTAGTACTCCGTAAGTTTGATGACATCAAAACTATGCATCAGCACATTGCACACATTGCATTAGTAGTTCGTGATTATGACGAGGCCATCCGTTTCTATGTGGAAAAACTACATTTCACGCTGGTGGAAGATACCCGCCTTTCGGAAACCAAGCGCTGGGTGTTGGTTGCGCCACCGGGAGGCAGCGGGTGTCAACTATTATTGGCGAAGGCTGTAGGTGAAGAGCAAGTTTCGCGCATTGGTAACCAGACCGGTGGCCGTGTGTTTTTGTTCTTGCATACCGATGACTTTTGGCGCGACTATCAAAACCTGCTGGATCATGACATCAACATTGTGCGGCCACCCAGCCAGGAAGTGTATGGTACTGTGGCCGTCTTCGAGGACTTGTATGGCAACCGGTGGGATTTGATCGGGCCTGGAGACAAGATGAAATAATTTTCCGCGCAAACCTGCGTGCATTATTAATCTGCGGTATCTGCGGGGTAAAATGGATTAGGCGTTGGTTTGCCGCCTAACCTTTTCGCCTCTTTGAATGCAGCGCAAGTTTTGTACTTTTCGTCAACAAACACATTCTCTCCAATGGAGTTAAAAGAGAAACCTAAATCGTCAGGCCTGCTAAATGCAGCCGTGGTTGTGGCAGCCCTTGGCTATTTTGTTGACATCTACGATCTGCTGCTGTTTGGCATCGTGCGCACCGCCAGCCTTACCGACCTCGGCATCACGGGGATGGACAATCGCAATCAGGGCGAGTTCCTCATCAGCATGCAGATGTATGGCATGTTGCTCGGAGGAATTTTTTGGGGCATACTGGGCGACAAGAAGGGCAGGCTCTCTGTTTTGTTCGGGTCAATTCTTACCTACTCGGTGGCCAACATTGCCAACGGTATGGTGCACTCCATTGAGGCGTATGCCGTGTGGAGATTTGTTGCCGGTATCGGATTGGCCGGAGAGTTGGGTGCCGGCATCACGCTGGTGGCAGAGACATTGCCGAAAGAAAAGCGCGGCTATGGCACTATGATCGTGGCGGCTGTGGGATTAACGGGAGCTGTGGTGGCTAATCTTGTGTATCAGACTTTTCAGGATTGGAGGCTGTGCTACTATGCAGGTGGCGTGTTGGGTCTGTTATTATTGCTACTCCGGGTGAGTGTAACGGAGTCGGGCATGTTTAAGCAAACCATCACAACACAAGCAAGCCGTGGAAATTTCTTTGCCCTGTTTACCAGCAGGCAACGATTGTTAAAATATTTGCAATGTATTCTCATCGGCATACCGCTGTGGTTTTTGGTGGGTGTGCTCATCACATTTGCACCAGAATTTGCCAAAGCACTTGGCGTGGAGGAAGCCAGCACCATTGCTGCCGGTAAGGCTATTGCCTGGTGTTATGCCGGTCTCGTGTTTGGCGACATTAGCAGCGGCTTACTGAGCCAGGTGCTGAAGAGCCGGAAGAAAGTAATGGCCATCTTTTTATCGATGAACCTGGTAATGGTTTTTGTGTACCTCAACACGTACGGACTGTCGAATGCAGCTTTTTACTTCTTGTGCTTCGCGATGGGTTTCTCCGTTGGCTATTGGGTGATCTTTGTGACTATCGCAGCCGAGCAGTTTGGCACAAACATTCGCGCTACGGTTACTACTACGGTGCCCAACTTTGTGCGAGGCGCCCTGCCCGTTATCATTCTTCTCTACCAATATTTCCGCGACCGTATTTTTGATGGAAACATTTTGCAGGCTGGTATGGTGGTGGGCTCCATTCTGTCAGTACTTTCGTTTGCAGCCCTGTGGGAAATGAAGGAGACATTCACAGCCGACTTGAACTATGCGGAAGATATCTGAAGGATTAATCTGGATTAACGGATGAAGAAAAAGGTTTGTGTAATCGGTGCCGGTCCCTCCGGCATTACTGCTGCAAAAAATTTGTTGGATGAAGGACACACCGTGCAGGTTTATGACTACGGCCATGAAGTGGGTGGCAATTGGGTCTTCAGCGATAAGCCTTCGCACTCAAGTGTATTCGAGACTACTCATATCATCAGTTCAAAGACGCTTTCGCAATACGATGACTTTCCCTTGCCTGACGATTACCCAGACTATCCTTCGCATCAGCAACTGGCAGCCTACTTTCAAAACTATGCTCGCCACTTTGGATTATATCCGCACATACAGTTTAATATACTTGTCAAGAAGTGTGAGCTAGCACCCGATGGAAGTTGGATGGTGACAACTGAGCGCGATGGAGTCAGCACCACAGAACGATTCGATGCGTTGGCCGTTTGCAATGGTCATCACTGGAAGCCGCGCTATCCGGAGTATCCGGGTACCTTTTCGGGAAAGCTGATGCATTCGCACGATGTGAAGCGCTTCTCTGATTTTGCTGGCAAGCGTGTGCTGGTGATTGGCGGGGGAAACTCTGCCTGTGATGTGGCGGTCGAGTCTTGCCGTGTGTCTGCACTGACAGAGATAAGTTGGCGTAGAGGGTATTGGATCGTGCCGAAGTTCATCATGGGCAAGCCTTCCGATACAGTAGGTGGTTTGTTGCGGTTTGTTCCGAATTGGCTATGGCGCAAGATCACCAGCCAGATGATCAAGACCATCCAGGGCAATAACAGCGCCTACGGACTGCCCGAGCCGGAAGATGATTTTGGATTTCATCACCCTACCGTGAACAGTGAATTGTTTTACTTCATGCGGCATGGAAAAATAAAACCCCGTCCTGATATTGATCACTACGAAGGCAACACCGTAGTCTTTAAAGACGGCAGCAAACAAGAGTACGATGTGGTGGTGGCGTGTACAGGCTACTACATTTCGCATCCGTTTTTTGATACATCATTGATCAACTACTCGGAGGGAGAGGTGCCGCTCTATTTAAAAATGCTTCATCCGACTATTCAGAATATTTATTTCATCGGTTTATTTCAGCCGCTGGGATGTATTTGGCCCGGGGCGGAATTGCAAAGCAAGATTATGGCCCGCGAACTGAGCGGCCAGTGGAAGCGACCTTCTAATACCAACAAGCTGGCAATCGATGAAGTTAGGCACCCCGATTTCCAACAGATAAAAACACCCCGGCATACCATCACCGTAAACTACCACGCCTTTCGCAAAAGACTTTTGAAAGAATTGCCACCCGACTATATCAGAAAATTAAGCGTTGTGCCAGTTGGTAGAAAGGATTAATGATGCAGAGGTATTATATAATAGAAACACTCTGCATATTGCTGGGACTAGGGCTTTTGGTTACCGCCATAAAATACCCGAAAGACGTTTTAGTAAAGTTACCTCTTGAGATAATTAAGCTACCCTTTCGGCCACTTTTGTGGTTGATATCTTTATTCTTAACAATTTTAGCTATACCGATAATCTATTTAGGAGAGAAATATAAATGGAGGATCACTTCAAAAATTGAGAAATTACTTGACTTCGTAGACGATGATGATGACAATAACGACAAGCCACATCCTGCTACAAGGAATTTGAAAGTGGACTTTATTTCAGGTCACAAATACATTTATGTTTTAAAGTCAACGAAAGATTTAAAGCAACTTATTCAAGATTTCTTAGGGTCTTTAACAGGAAAATACTCAATTGAGGAATTTGAACTTGCGGAAAATAGTGAACAAAAAATCATCAAATTTCCAGCCGGTATTAACTTTTATGACTTTCATTTATTTGTACAGCATTTTAATACTGAACTTGGTGACAAACAGAGTTTTGGAGTATACAAATCGGCAGGACTTGATTACTACGTTTTCCAGGATAGTGAAACACTAAACAATCTAGTTGGCTTTACAGCCGACCGAAAATTCTTTTCTATTTACATGTTGGATGACTTAGAAAAAAATCAACATTTGAAAGTTAATCAAAAGTTAAAGGTCGAGACATACTGGATAGAGCGGATAAACGGCCTGAACACCCAATTATTCACTTAACTGAATAAACATAATTAGCGCAGCCTGGCAGTACAATTACCTTATAAAAGTTTGATTGACTGTGAACTAAATTTCATCGGTATTCGTCCATACCTTCGTGCCCTTATTTTTTAGTACCTAATCCTCCTGTGATTCATCATGAGTAAGACCAAAGTTACCATTGCCCAGGTTTTCAAGACCATTATTTGGCCCAGGCGAGGCATTCTCCTAGTCGGGCTGTTACTTATTATAATAAGCCGACTGGCGGGCCTTGTACTGCCGGGCGCCACCCAATACCTGATGGACGATGTTATTGCCAAGGGGGACGTGGAGATGTTGAAGCTGATACTAATTGCTGTAGCCGGTTCCATTTTAATTCAATCCGTTACTTCTTATTCGCTCACGCAGATTTTGAGTGTGGAGGCTCAGCGGTTGATTTCCATTCTTCGATCGAAAGTGCAAAAGCAAGTGCTCCGGCTGCCCATTCGGTTTTTTGATAATAATAAATCAGGAGCCCTGGTGAGTCGTATCATGAATGACGTGGAGGGCGTGCGCAACCTGGTTGGCACCGGGCTGGTGCAATTGTTTGGCGGAGTGTTGACATCTGTTATTTGCCTTGTGCTTCTCATCCGGATTAGTCCCATGATGACACTGTATGTGCTGGTGCCTGTAATCATTTTCGGATTAATCTCGCTGAAAGCCTTTGCGAAGATTCGTCCCATTTTCCGCGAGCGCGGCAAGATAAATGCAGAGGTCACCGGTCGCCTTACGGAGACGTTGAATGGCGTTCGAGTGATCAAAGGATTTAATGCTGAGCCGCAAGAGATCAAATCGTTTGAGCAGGGAGTAGAGAAACTTTTTTTGAATATCAAAGCAAGCCTTACCTCTACGAGCTTAATCACCAGTTCGGCTACATTTCTGTTAGGACTAGCTTCCACGGGCATTATGGGTATTGGTGGTTATATGATCATCAACGGTCAGCTGACGTTTGGAGAATTTTTGTCGTTCACGCTCTACCTGGGTTTTATGATTGCGCCCATCGTGCAGATGAGCAATATTGGCAGTCAATTGACAGAGGCCTTTGCGGGATTGGATCGCACGGAAGAACTGATGAACATGGCCCCTGAGGATGACGGCACCGTGCGTACTACGAAGATCGGCACCATGAAAGGCGACATTGAATTTAAGAACGTTTCTTTTGCTTATGAAGAAGGTAAAGAGGTGCTCACGAACATTTCCTTCCAGGCACCATCCGGTTCTGTCATTGCTTTAGTTGGAACATCGGGCTCGGGAAAAACCACGATCGCAGGGCTTGCAGCTTCTTTCTTAAATCCTGAGAGCGGCACCATTACTGTTGATGGTATTGATATGGGCACCGTCTCCCTGGATAGCTACCGAAGTCAATTGGGAGTGGTATTGCAAGATGACTTTTTGTTTGAAGGCACCATTCGTGAAAATATTCTATTCCCACGACCAAACGCATCCGAACAGCAATTGCTGGCAGCCGTAAAGGCCGCTCACGTGCATGAGTTTACCGACCGTTTTGAAAAAGGATTGGACACCGTAATCGGTGAACGCGGAGTGAAACTTTCAGGAGGTCAGCGGCAACGCATTGCCATTGCCCGCGCCATACTTGCTGATCCGCGCATTTTAATTCTGGATGAGGCCACATCCAACCTCGACACCGAAAGCGAGTCGCTCATACAGGAAAGTCTTCGTGGTCTGATGAAGGGCAGAACAACGTTCGTCATCGCCCATCGTCTTAGCACCATCCGCCAGGCGGACCAGATACTGGTGATTGAACGGGGCCAGATTGCGGAGCGGGGTCGTCATGAAGAGTTGATTGAAAGGATGGGCAGGTACTACGAGCTTTATACATACCAGGCCAGGATTTAATCTTTTGTGAGCGGGCAGGAGCGAAGGCGAGTTTCGGATTTGCCATTACCTTTGCCGTGCATGAGTGACTATCCTGTTTTAGAAATAATCCCACAACTCAAGCAGGCACTCGCTACTCATCGTATCGTTATTCTTCAGGCGCCACCCGGTGCCGGTAAGTCAACAATTCTTCCGTTGCAATTGTTGGATGAAGCTTGGATGCAGCAGAAAAAAATCATCATGCTGGAGCCACGCAGGCTGGCGGCCAAATCAGTGGCAGAGCGTATGTCGTTTTTGCAACAACAGCCTGTCGGTGAGCAAATAGGTTATCGCGTGCGATTTGATACCAAGGTGTCGAGTACAACAAGGATTGAAGTTGTCACGGAAGGCATCCTCACCCGCATGATCCAAACAAACAACGACCTGGGTGACGTGGGGCTGCTTATCTTCGATGAATTTCACGAGAGAAGCCTGCATGCCGATCTCGCATTGGCATTGGGTCTTCAGATTCAGCAGGTATTGCGAGATGACCTTCGCATACTCATTATGTCGGCCACGCTGGATGGCCAGCAATTGTCTTCAGTGCTAAATAATGCACCGATTATTACCTCGCAGGGCCGACAATTTCCGGTACAAACTCATTATGCCGCGCAGGAAACAGACTCGCCCTTAACAGAGCGTGTTTCCAAAGCTGTGCGAAAAGCATTGCGTGAAGCCGAAGGTGATATGCTGGTGTTTCTTCCGGGAGCAGGCGAAATAAAACGAACTCAGGAATTTTTGGAAAGCGAGCCACTGGGTGCAAAGGTGTATCCGTTGTATGGCGACTTATCTTTTGCTCAACAGCAAGAGGCTATCCTTCCAAGGAAGAACGAACGAAAAATTGTATTGGCTACATCCATTGCGGAGACATCGCTGACGATTGAAGGAATTAAAATTGTAATTGATGGCGGCTATGCACGCGTGCCCCGGTTTGATCCGCGTAGCGGCTTGACTCGTCTCGAAACAGTTCGTGTCACAAAAGACTCGGCCGACCAACGCGCTGGGAGGGCGGGGCGCTTGGGACCCGGTATTTGTTATCGACTATGGACGGAGGCCACGCAGCGGAATTTATTACCGCAACGAAAACCTGAAATTGTTGAAGCTGATCTCGCTTCTCTTATGCTTGAGCTGGCTCTTTGGGGTGTGAAAGATATCCATGAGCTTACCTGGGTTACACCACCACCTGCCGGGGCCGTGAGCCAGGCAAGGGAGCTTCTTATTCAACTTGACGCTATCAACGAAGAAGGAATTACGGCCCGAGGCAAAGAGATGGCACGACTGCCTACCCATCCGAGGATTGCGCATCTTTTACTCACGGCTAAATCCAAACAAGACAAGGCGCTGGTAGCTGACATCGCTGCCGTCTTAGAAGAGCGCGACCCGCTTACCAAAGAAGCTGGTGCCGATTTTTCATTGCGGATTGAAACGCTTCGAAAGTGGCGAGCTGGTGAAAAGGTATTTGCGAGTAAAAATGTTCTGGAACGTATTGAGCGGCTGGCTGCCAACTGGAGAAGATTACTCGAAGCAGGTATAGACAACACAATGCCGAATCATTATGCTGTTGGGAAGTTCTTGATGGAAGCCTATCCTGAGCGTATTGCCCGTCAACAACAAAAGCAGAGCGAGTATTACACATTATCTAATGGACGTGTAGCCCGGCTCCCGGATTCTGATCCACTGTTTCATGAAACCTGGTTGTGCATCGCACAGGTTGATGCAGGTTCTTTATCCGGTAATGGCAAGATATTTCTGGCTGCACCTTTGCATGCTGATGACCTTTCCGCGAAAGCGACTGAAGAAGAAGTAGTGAGGTGGGATACTGAAAGACGCATGGTGACAGGATCGGTGGAGAAGCGGGCTGGTGGTTTGTTGCTGGGCAGTCGCCCCGTTCAAAAGTTAAATGAAGAGCAGAAGAACAAGGTGTTGATTGAAGCAATTCGCGAGTTAGGACTGCGTGCTGTGGGGTGGAACAATGCCTGTGACGAGTGGCAGGCCCGCGTGATGAGTTTGCGTACGTGGCGGCCTCAAGAAGCTTGGCCGGATATGAGCGATGAGTATTTGCTGGAGACATTGCACGATTGGCTTTCACCTTATCTGGGCGCTATCTACAAGCAATCAGAGTTAGAGAAGCTTGATTGGCTTTCGATAGTGACAGCTATACTTCCTTGGGAACTCCAGTCGAAGGTAGATAAGCTTGCGCCTGCACGAGTTGCTGTGCCGAGTGGTTCTGATATTCGTTTACAATACTTTGCTGATGGAAGACCTCCTGTGATGGAAGTGCGGCTGCAAGAAGTATTTGGATTAGCGGAGACGCCCACCGTGAATGAAGGTTGTACGAAAATTTTGTTGCACTTATTGTCGCCTGGCTATAAGCCCGTGCAAGTCACGCAAGACTTAAAAAGTTTTTGGCACGCTGCCTATCACGAAGTTCGTAAAGAACTACGGATACGCTACCCAAAACATTCCTGGCCGGAAGATCCATGGACGGCACAAGCCGTACGCGGAGTGAAGCGCAAGGCTTAATTCTTATAGAGCACCGTCTTGATGGCCTTTACCGTCTTCTCCACATTTGGAAGAATTTCCTGGATGAGGGTTGGGGCGTATGGCAGCGGCACATCGTAGTTATTGATTCGCTGGATGGGCGCATCTAAATAATCGAAGGCATACTTCTGCACGTGATAGGTAATCTCTGTAGCAATCGATGAAAGCGGCCAAGCCTCCTCTACAATCACAAGGCGGTTCGTTTTCTTTACTGATTCCACCACAGTAGCATAATCGATCGGCCGAACCGAGCGAAGATCGATCACTTCTGCTGAGATGTTTTCCTTTTCCAGTTCTTGGGCGGCACCCAACGCTACCTTCATGATTTTACCAAATGATACGATCGTTACGTCCGTGCCACTTCGCTTTACATCGGCCTGGCCAATAGGAATAAGATACTCTTCAGCAGGTACTTCACTTTTGTCACCATACATCAACTCCGATTCCATAAAGATCACCGGGTCTTCATCGCGAATGGCAGTTTTGAGAAGGCCTTTGGCATCATACGGATTGGAGGGTACTAACACTTTTAAACCCGGTGTATTGGCAAACCAGTTTTCAAAATTTTGAGAATGCTGTGCGCCTAGTTGACCGGCATTACCGGTAGGCCCGCGGAATACGATCGGCACGTGATACTGCCCGGCCGACATGGAATACATCTTGGCGGCTGCATTGATGATTTGGTCAATGGCTACCAGCGAGAAGTTAAACGTCATGAACTCAATAATCGGGCGAAGGCCATTAGTAGCGGCACCTACTCCTACCCCGGCAAACCCCAATTCAGCAATGGGGGTATCAATCACTCGGTCGGGGCCAAACTCATCCAGCATGCCCTGGCTTACTTTGTAGGCACCATTATACTCAGCCACCTCCTCGCCCATCAGAAATACACGCGGGTCTCTCCGCATTTCTTCACTCATGGCTTCTCGAAGGGCCTCCCGAAATTGAATTTCTCGCATACGATTAGTTGTAAGGGACGTAAAAATAATACGGGGATTAACAGGATGAAAGGATTACGGGGATTTCTAGGCCGTTTCTTACCAAACAAAAAGCCCCGCCAGAGGCAGGGCTTTTGATGATTTATCTGAATGATGGCTTACTTCAGGGCGTTACGGAACGGTTCCGTAGTAGCAAACTTGCTGAACTCAAGGTCGGTGAGGGCCTTGTCTTTCAAGCTTGGGTCAATCTTCACTGCGCTTGACAGGCTGCTTACCACTTTATCAGCATTACCTGAACGAGCGGCTGCAACTGCGGCACCGTAGTAGGCCACCGCCATGTTGCTGTTTTTGCCAGTAGCTTCGCTGAAAGAATTAGCAGCGTTAGCGTAGTCTTTAGAGAGTAACTGTGCCAAACCTTTGTTGAAAAGGTTCACATCAGTAGTCAAGGCAGAAGATTCTGAGCGAACAGCTGCATCGTACTTTGCCATATAGATTTCAGAAGCACCTTTCACACCGTTCACACCGCGGGCTACATCGCTGCTGGCACCGTTGAGTGACTTGCCTGCGTGGCTGGCTGCTTTGTAGGGATTACCTCTCATCAGGGAAACCGTTGCCAGGTTGGCGTGTACTTCAGGAGTCTCACGAATCTTGGCAGCAAGTTCTAATTGAGAAGCAGCCTTATCACCAAGTTCCGCTGCGCGGCCTGGGTTTTCAATGGCTTGCTGTACATAGGTAGCGCCTAAGTTGTTGTGTGCATTCCAGAAAGAACCTTTCTTGGTAGCAGCTTCATAGATAGCAGCTTTCTCATCCAACGAAGGAGTGAGTGTGCCCGCATACATCAGTTCTTCGAAGCTAAGAGCATCCATAGGAGCGCTGCCTTGCGTAATCTGCTTGGCCAGCACGGAGATTTCAGCATCGGTCTTCTTTTTCTTGATAGTCAAGATTTCGGTCTTTGCAGTGCGCAAGCCAGGATATACATCCTTGAATACTTTCTTGTACGTTTTCAACTTCTTCATTTGCTTTTCCTGATCTTCGAAAGAGCCACCACCGTTGATGATGTTGAGGTACTCAGACTTCTCATCAGAAGAGATGCCGCTGTAAGCTGAAAGGGCGCTCTTAAATTCACTCCAATCGTCAACTACAGGCTTCAGGATAAACTTAATTTCATCGGCCATGCCCTGGTAGTCATATTTCTTCATTTGGGCACGATAGTATTTTTCGATAGCAGCAGCACGTTCTTCAGAAAGTTTGCTGTTGATGCGATCACGACCTTCAGGTGAGTGCGTACCAGTGATAGTCACTGTGCGTGTCACGTTCTTAGAAGCGATGAAGGCATCCAATTGCTTGGCCTTGTCACTGGAAATTTCAGACTTGCGCAATACTGATTTGCCTTGCTCGAAAATGAAATCCGGGATAACGACCGGCATGATTTCTTCCTTATTGTTATAACCAT
>JAIENH010000620.1 GCA_019751475.1 Cyclobacteriaceae bacterium | reverse complement strand
GTATTGCGGATAGTTGGCACTGAAGAACGTGAATAAGCCAGTAAGCTCTTTGCGCTTTTCCAGCGCTTCCATAAACTCATTCTTCACTTTCTCCAAGTCATCGTATGTACCGTCTGGATTTTTGTCAAGAAGCTGGAGTGCAAAACCACCGGCAGCACCAAAGCCTGGCACAGCAGGCGGGTCAAAAAATTCAATCGTAGCGCCTGGAAGTTCTTTTGCTTTTTCTTCCAACTCGTAAATGATTTCTTGCACCGTGTGCTCACGTTCAGACCATGGCTTGAGGTTAATCAAACACGTGCCAGCGTTTGAGCCACGACCTTCGGTGAGTACTTCGTATCCTGCAATAGATGAAACAGACTGGATGCCATCTACTTTGGAAAGAATCTCCTGCAGTTGACGCGAGATGTCATTGGTGCGCTCGAGTGTAGAGCCGGGAGGTGTTTGCACGATGGCATAAATCATACCCTGGTCTTCACTGGGAATGAAACCTGAAGGAAGGTTGGAACTAATGATCACGATGCCTACCGTAAAGGCCAGCCATAATCCAGCTGTCACCAGTTTGCGTTTGGCAATCAACTGCAACAACTGAACGTAGCGTTTTGTAAGTTTTTCAAATAAAATATTGAAGCTATCGATGAAATTGTTGAACCAGTTTTTCTTCCGGGCCTTTCCATGGGTGTTCTTCAAAATCATGGCGCACAGCACAGGTGTAAGTGTAAGAGCCACTAATCCCGAAAGGATAATAGCACTGGCCATGGTAATAGAAAACTGGCGGTAGAATACACCCACCGGCCCTGACATGAAGGCGATCGGCACAAACACAGCCGTCATTAACAGTGTGATAGCAATTACCGCACCGCTGATTTCACCCAATACTTTTTGTACGGCCTTGAATGGCGACAAATGTTCTTCGGCCATTTTTGCGTGTACAGCCTCTACCACCACAATGGCATCGTCCACTACAATACCGATAGCGAGCACAATGGCAAACAGGGTAATCATGTTGATGGTCAGTCCAAAGGCCGACATGAAGATGAATGCCCCAATGAGCGAGATAGGTACAGCTAAGGTGGGAATCAACGTTGAGCGCCAATCGCCCAGGAAGATAAACACCACTAAGGCTACCAGAATGAATGCATCGCGTAGCGTGTGAATTACGTTCTCCGTGGATGCGTCCAAAAATTTCGATACATCGTAACTGATTTCATAATCCATGCCCGGAGGAAAGTCTTTCTTTAACTCTTCCAATTTCGCCTTTACATTGGCGATCACCTGGCTCGCATTACTTCCATAGGTTTGTTTCAGTACAATCGCAGCTGAAGGATAACCGTTAAGATTGGAATAGATATCGTAATACTCACTGCCAAGATCGACTTTTGCCATATCCTTCAGGCGAAGCAATTCTCCTTTTGCATTGGCGCGGATAATGACATTTTCATATTCTTCTGGCTTGCTAAACCGGTCAGAGTAGGCCAGCACATATTCCAGCGCTTCTGCGCGCTTGCTATCACCTCTACCAATACGTCCGGGTTTACCAATCACACTTTGATCGGCCAATGCTTCCATGACTTCATCGGGTGACACATTATAAGCACGCATCCGTTCGGGATTCAACCAAATGCGCATGGCGTATTGCCGGCTTCCCAAAATCCTTGCTTGCCCAATACCATTGATACGCTGCAATTCTGGTATCATGGTGACACCCGCATAGTTGAACAAGAATTTCATGTTGGCATTCTTGTCTTTGCTATACAAGTTTACATACATGAGCATACTGGGAATTACCGGGGTGATGATCACACCTTCGCGTTGCACCAGCGGTGGGAGTTGGTTGCGCACTTGCTCAACGCGATTAGACACTTGCACCAAGGCTTGGTTGATATCCGTGCCCGGTTCAAAAATTACTTGTACGTTGGCTTCACCCGCGCTGGTTGCATCAGAAGACATGTAGCGCATGCCCCACGCTCCGTTGATCGCTTGCTCAATCGGGATGATAACGGATTCAGTCAATGTTTTTGCACTGGCACCTGGGTACGATGCGGAAACCATTACCACCGGTGGCGCAACAGAAGGGAACTGCGAGGTTGGAAGAATCTTAATGGACAGCACACCCATGAAAATGATCACGAGCGACAACACAATGGCGAGTACCGGCCTTTTTATAAATATACCAAACATTATTTCGTGGGGTTAGATGACGTTATTCAACATAGACGTTTAGGCGCGGAAGCACTTTCTTAGGGTCTTCGTATCTGTACTCGGCAATTTTTTCGTTGTCTCTCACCTTGCGGATACCTTCCAGCATAATCTTGTCGCCTTCGGCAAGTCCTGCGGAGATCACATACAAGTCTGGCATTTCTGCGGCTATGGAAATCTCCCGTTGATGAATTACATTTTCCTTATCCACCACGTACACATATTTTTTCTCCAGCACTTCAAAAGTTGATTTCTGCGGAATGAGCAACGCATTTTTGAAAACAGAATTGGCCAGTACGTTGCCCGTTTCACCGTGTCGTAACAAACCTTTTGGGTTGGGGAAGGTGGCGCGGAACGCGATGTTTCCAGTTTCGTTGTTGAAGTCCGCCTCGATGGCTTTGACTACACCGGGGTATTCGAAAATTTCATTATTGGCCATCAGTAGTTTCACCCTCATCACGCTGTCTTTTTTCAAGTTGGATTTGTAATTCAAGTACTCTGCCTCAGGCACATTGAAGTACACCCACATCTCGCTGTTGTCTGATAGCGTTGTCAACAGATCGCCTGCATCCACAAGACTTCCCAATCGCACCTGAAAGCGATCCATGATTCCGTTGAAGGGTGCTTTGATCTCCGTAAATCCTAAGTGCACTTGTGCTAAAGTGAGTTCGGCTTTGGCTTTGTTTAACTTCGCTTTCGCTAACGCCAATTCGTTTTTAGAAACTACATTACTGTCGGCAAGCTGCTTGGTATTCAGGTATTCGATTTCTGCATAGTTGGCTTCAGCTTCTGCTTTTTGAAGTTCAGCCCGGTAGAGCAGGGGCATGATTTGAAACATCATTTGTCCTTTTCTGACAAACTTTCCCTCGTCTACATAAATGTTTTGCAGGTAGCCTCTTTCCAGCGCACGCAACTCAATGTGCTGGATGGCACGAATTTGACACACATAGGTCCGTGTCACCATGGTGTCCGTACGCAATGGACTGGTGACTAAAAACTTAAATTCTTCTTCTTTTTCTTGCTTTTTAGATGTGCAGCTAACGTGGGCGAACAGGAGACATATACCCACAAGCATGAGAAATCGGTGCATAAAGGTTTTAGTTAAGGTTTCGTTCAAGAATAGCAGGCCAATGCCTCAAAAAATCAGTTTATCCTCCTTTAGAGGAAGGCTTGGCAAAAGGTCACATGTTGATATTGTAAAATCCATGCCTAACGATTGGTCAATTTTTCGGGTAAATTACCAAGTTCGTTCGCTTTCTGTTACATTCGTAAAGCAAATTATTTACCAACCTTACCCTATGATCGGCTCAATTTCAAATCAGGTTCGATTCCTATTTTCAGTGATCCTTCTTTCGGTTTTCTCACCCCCAGTTTTCGCGCAAAAGCATGCGGATGTCAACGGCACCTGGAAGATGAACGTAGAGACTTCCGTGGGAAGCGGCACACCCGTTTTTGAATTGAAACATGCTTCGGATACTACGTTTACGGGCACGTATAAGGGGCAACTGGGCGAAGCGCCCGTGACGGGCAAGGTCAAAGCCAAAGCCATTCATTTACAATTTACTGTAAGCGGCAACCTCGTAGAGTACGATGGCACCGTAAACCGCGATACCATGAAGGGCTCAGTAAAACTCGGCAGTATGGCTACCGGCACGTTTTCAGGGAGTCGAAGTAAGTAGCTACCGTTTCAAATTCAGAAGGAGTCCATTCATGCTTCCTCCGTTAAATTTTCAAATCAAATAACTAACGCTTCGCCTTTCAATCTCGGGAGAACGTGGAATTGATCAGGAGTTACGCAATAAGCAATGTCCTTTTCAATGCCCAACTTAGCCAGGCGGTTGAAGTGGGATGAATTGCTCAGGAATTTCACCATATCTCCTTTGGCCAGGTTGTACAGGTATTGAGCGGCCAGGGGCGCATCACAATCAGGACCAATGTAATCTTTCAGTTTTTCTACCAGCGCGCCTGCAAAGAGTGTGTCTTCGAGATTTACTTTTCCTTTCCAGCCGGCACACACCACAAGTGTATTGTGCTCGTTGAGCAGGAGGTAGCGTGCCACGGAGGTAAGATTTAGAAACGAGCCAATAATAATTTCGCGTGCGCCTTTTGCTTTCTCGATGGCCTGTGTTCCGTTGGTGGTGGTGAAAGCAATTTTTTTGTCGCGCACCTGGTCGCCCATGTATTCGAACGGGGAGTTGCCCTTGTCAAAACCTTCTACTTTTTTTCCATCACGCTCTCCGGAGGTGATGTAACCTTTGGCTTTCATGGCCCTGCATGCCTCCAGGTTAGCAAACGGGGTGATAGAGGCCACACCGTGAGCGAAAGCCGTGACCATGCATGAAGTGGCCCTCAAAATGTCTACCACAACCACCGTCCGGTCGCGCACATCGTACAAGTGCATCAGTTCGGGACTAAGACAAACATCGATGGTTTTCATAGTGTGACAGGTTGCTGTTGACTGATCTTCAAATGAAGTGCTATTTATTAATGAATGGAGTTTTGCTCACAACAGCTTTGAGCAACTTTCCTCTCACATCGATGTAAATCTCTGTATCAATTTTTGAATACTCTGTAGTTACATATCCAAGCCCAATGCCGATGCCAAGCATAGGCGACATGGTGCCGGAGGTCACTTTGCCGATAGCCTGACCACTGGCATCTTTGATAACATAGTCGTGGCGGGGAATTCCTTTGTCGATCATTTTAAAGCCAACCAACTTTCTTTTTACACCCTCTTCTTTCTGCTTTTTAATATTGGCTGAATTGGTAAACTCTTTTGTGAATTTAGTGACCCAGCCTAGTCCGGCTTCTAGCGGTGAGGTGCTGTCATCAATATCATTGCCATACAAGCAGAAACCCATCTCCAGACGAAGCGTGTCGCGGGCACCCAGGCCAATGGGTTTGATGTTATCATTTTTTCCGGCTGCAAAGATTGCGTTCCACACATGTTCGGCTTGAGCAGCCGGGCAATAGATTTCAAAACCACCTGCACCAGTATAGCCAGTGTTACTGATACAGACATTCTGAACGCCTGCAAACTCTCCGATGGCAAAATGATAGTATTGAATTTTTGAAAGGTCTATTTGCGTAAGCGACTGAAGAACGCCTGTTGCCTTAGGACCCTGCACGGCAAAGAGACAAGTGGTGTCCGAGATATTTTTCATCTCTGCGCCTTTTGTGTTGAATGAGGCAATCCAATCCCAATCTTTTTCAATGTTGGATGCATTCACCACAAGCATGTAGTCATTGTCTTTAATCTTGTATACTATCAAATCATCAACGATGCCACCCGTCTTATTTGGCAGGCAGGTGTATTGCGCTTGCCCGTCTATGAGTTTGCTTGCATCATTGCTGGTGACACGCTGAATAAGATCAAGCGCTTGCGGACCTTTGATGGTGAACTCGCCCATGTGCGATACATCGAATACACCCACTCCTTTACGAACGGTCATGTGCTCTTCAATATCCGATGAATAGCGCACGGGCATGTTAAAGCCTGCGAAGGGCACCATTTTGCCACCTAGTTTTTCATGAAGATCGTTCAGCGGAATCTTTTTTACGTCCATAATGTCGGGATATAGGGTAAACTCAAAGGTAAAAGAATGCAATCATTCAGGAAGCAAGGCTTCCAATTGTTTTTCTTTCGCAAAGCGGATAAAATCGACCGATGCCATGAGGCCTTTCAATGTAGCCAATGCACTGGCTGCGTAATCATCATAGCCATTGGCGAGGGCCTCTGGTATATAGGCTTTCAGAATTTTAATTGAATTGGGATTTACCTGGAGCGCTTCAGAAAGTATCCGGTATGATTTTCGTTTGTCACGGCCGTGTGTTTTAAAGAATGTAGCTGCCAGCACGATGCCCTCGTCAAAGTAGGGATTGTTTTGTGCAAGCCAATCCAGCGTGTTTGCCATGTTGGTGGTATCGTTTTTCACCTGAAGACGAAGGGCCTCATAGTAAGCGAACTCCGTTTCCCGGTAAGGACCAAACAAAATTCCTTTTTGGATTTGCTCCTGCACTTGTTGATGTTCACCCTGCGCGGCCAGCAGGCGCAGCTCAAAGTATTTTATATCGGCAAACAGGCGCGTATCCGTAAGATGTAAGCCTTGAAGTTTTTTAAAAACAATGGCTGCCAGTTTGATTTTATCTAATTCAAAATATTTTTTTGAACGATCGAGGATGGCACGGGCTTTCAGATCTTCATTTTGCAATTTGCTCAATACACGATTGAATACGATAGAATCTTCCGTTGCCACGCGGTAGCGCAGGTATTGATACTTTTCTTTTTCGGTGAAATCCACTAACCATGATTCTTGTGCGGCCAACACGCGCTTCATGCTTTCGGCCATATTTCGCGTAAGCGTGTCATTTCGTTTGCCCAGCGTGTCCCAGGCTACGATGGCGGAATTGATGTTGCCGGTTTCCGCTAAGGTTACCGCATTTGCTAGTGCTGCTTCGGAAGATTTTTGTTCCAACGCAAAGCTCAAGTATGATGCGGCAACATCTGGCTTGCCCTGGTGAAGTGACCATAGTGCCAGTGTGGTGGCATGCTTTCCAGTATTGCTGCCAGCAAAGATGATCTGCTGTAGCAATTGAAAGGCCCTGTTCACCTGGCCATGCGCATAGCAGGCATGCGCAGCTGGTGCCCAAATCATTTCGCGAAAGCCGCTGTTCTTTTCTTTTGCAGCCACGGCAATGCAAGCAGATAGAAATGACGTGTCTACTTCCGTGTGGTGATTGGTTAGATAGTTGCCAATCATGGAAGCAGAAAACAAATTGAGAAGTGAGTCTGGTGGTAATGTCACGGTCATCTCTGTGACCTTGCCCTGGCGATTGGCGATGGCCAGCGCATTGCTCATCACGCGCGGCTCACCTGATGACAGCAACTGAAAGACTGAGTCTGGATCTATAGGAAGATTTTGATCGGCCATCAGGCCCAGCACATTCATGCTGCCAGATGCTCGGGTGATGGCGGCTTTTTGGGCCTGTGAAAAATATTGATAGGCGGAGTCTGTCAATCCGAGTCGTGCGTAAGTAAGACCAAGATTGTTTGAGATGATGCCACTGGTTGGAAGGAGTCGCATGGCTTCTTGCAAGATGAGTGCCTCTTCCAGCGATTTGCCTTCCTGGTGAAGCCACGTGGACGAGTTCACAAGTGTAAACTCCGTTGGTTTGAATTGGTTGGCATCGGCCAGGTAGTCGCGCTCTTTTTCCTTTTTATTGCGTGCAGCCTCCAGTTGCGCCAGCGCGGTGACTGCATGTTGATTGTAAGAACTATAAATGTGTGCTCGTTTGTAGTAACCAAGAGCGAGCGTAGCATTTTCTTCCGCTGCAAAGTGATCGCCAAGTGCGGTGTAATACGTTGAAACAAAATGATTTACAGGAGCCATCCAGCTATTGTAAAAAACAAAGGCAAGTGTGAAGATCAATCCCGCCAGCCGAAACGAAAAGTAGGGCATGGCGGTCGGCTTGTACAATATTTTATAGACCGGGAGATCTTTGGCAAGCATTCCTAAATAGTTGGAAACCACGTACACCAGAAACATCATGCCATAGCCGATGTGCGTATAGATGATCAGATCATTCAGTGAAAGCAGGGCTACATCATTCGCGGAAGCAAAAAAATACCCGAAGGCAGCAAAGGCAATGGTGGCGAGTGAGATAATGAAATAAACTGCCAAGGGCCCATCGGGCACCAGGTGTTGATACTGCGGTCTTCGTTGGCGTATGCCCCACACACCGAGCATGGCCGATATAATTAGTAATAAAATCGGAGGAAGTGTAAAATCCCAATCCGTCCAGCCGATTTTGTTCCAGTACGCGAGCCACACATTGAGTAAGTAAATGGCGGAGATGATCAAGAAGTGGCGAAGGCTACCTGAGTTTCGTTGGCTCTGACCCACCAGCCACACGAAGGCTGCTATAGTTTCATGTGCTACCATTGCAATAAATACAATCACAAGAGCTATTGAGGCGGGAAGTGTGTTCACCGCCAGGTAGCGCAGCGGATGTGTAGCTTGAGAAAAGTAGACAAGCGTGAGCGCGAGGAGGGCAAACGCGATGGTAAACACCATAACCCTAAAAAGGAACGAAGCCGTTTGATGAAAATATTGAAAGTACAACGACAAACCCAACAGCATCATCACAATGGCTACCGTGGGAATTTTGTTTTCCAATCCACCGATCTGCAACGCTTCAAACTGAAAACTCGACAAGGCGAACACGGCAATGCCTGCTGCAATGAAAAACCAAAACCGGGATAGCACGGTGATACAGGAAAAAAGAACTATCCATGCTATCGCAATAAAAACCAGGTACACATCCAAGGCAGCTATATTCGGTGCGATGAGATTGCTCTGCCATCGTTCGAACAAAACATAATTGTCTGTAAATGTGGTAAGATCGAAACCCCCGACATCAAACGAAAAGATTGGCAGCGGTTGTTGTTTCAATTCCTGGAACTGTTGCCAGGTAAAGACCGGGGCCGGGTGACGTAGAAAGGAATAAAGTAAAACAGCGAGCGAGAGAACAAAGACACCGGCTACAATCCAAAATAATTTCTTGTAAACGGAAGACCAGTTTTTCCAGAAAGCAAAAGAATCCATAACCAGGTGTGAAGTGATGCGACCGCGTCAGTCTAATACTTTGGGCACACGAAAGTAATGAGCATCTTTCTTGGGTGCGTTTTTAAGAACTTCATTCGTAGGAAGGGGAGACGCCACCGTGTCTTCACGCAGGGCGTTGATCTCGTGGCTCATGGTGGTGAGCGGCTCTACGCCATCCGTATCTACCTCTTTTAACTTTTCTACCCACGTGAGAATGGAGGACATGTCCTGCATCATTTTTTCTGCGTCTTTCTCGTCAAACTCAAGACGCGCGAGGTGCGCTATCTTGTCCAGCAGGGGCCTGTCGATTTTCATTTTTTAGCTGCGTATCAATAATCTGAAATACTTGGTGTTTGAGAGCATCCACTTCGCTCATGTCCATGCCCTTAGTTTCGATGGGTGTGTGAAAAATTACTTTCACCGTTCCCGGGCGCACCAGCAGTTCAGTGTCCGGCAAAAGTATCCAATTGTTAGGAATGGTGACGGGTACGATGGGTATTTGTTTTTCGATAGCCAGCCGGAAGGCCCCGTCTTTGAACCGCACCATGTTAGGAGGCTCTTTGCTGAAGATGCCACCCTCCGGGTAGATCACCAGGCTTTTGCCCTGGTCGAGGGCGAGGCGCGATTTGATAAACGTATCGTACTTGCTTTTGAGTTTATTGCGGTCTACCGTGATGTGAAGCTTGCGATACATGAAACCGAAGAGCGGAATATTCTCCATGTCGTTCTTTCCTACGAAGATGGTGTTGATGGGAGTGAGGCCCATGGTGGGAATGTCGAGATAAGAAAAATGATTGGGGCAGAAGATATATTGCTTACGCGGATCAAGTGGGGTTTGGCATTCTACCTTTACGGAAAGAAAGTTGAAGAAGAAGGTTAGGTGCGCCCACCAGCGGTTGATAATGCCGACAAGTTGATATCGCTTGGGCGAAATGATCGGTATTAGTAATATAGGAAAAAAAATGATGAATAAGACTCCGAAGACAGTTAATCCATACCCCGTGTGAATGACTCTAACAACCTTCATGGCTGATTAGGGAAATCTTCTATAGATTTCTTTCCTATGTCCAAGGGCCGCTAGCGTAATTGTATTTGCTGAAAAATAAAATCCCAAGCGATAGTCGCCCATACGTATGCGATAAGCTGTTTTATGACCGGATAATTTCTTGATCTGCGGAATCCCTTGCAATGAGTCTGATGACTCCATAAGCTCAATGAATCCTTTAATAGAAAGTGCCAACTTCTTGTCTTTCGTTTTCGCCAGCTCCTTTTCAAAAGCCTTTAGAAAAACAACATTCACTTTTGATGGATGATTTTTTCTATTGTGGCCATTACCTTTTCTCGTGAAGCAAACCCTCGCTTTAAGTTTCTTTCCATTTTTAGTAGAAGGTTACGATCTTCTAGTTCGCCAGCATCAGTAATTTCTACTTTATTAACACCTTCCATTTTGCTGAGCAAATTGCTTAGCTGTAGAAGTGCTTTTTCATTGTCTGGTGTAATGATTAATTGATGACGAATACTTTTTGGTTGGGCTCGCTTAGGAATTTTGTATTCAACAGCGGGTTCTTGTACGATTACTTTGGAGGAACGAACGGAGCGACTCTTTTTCATATCCAAATTTACTCTTAGAAACCCTTTCCTCAAAACACATCCTCGTTTTATGTTATGCGGGGCGCGTTCAGTACCATCAATTGCGATTGTCTGATTCTAAGTATTGCCTAGGTAGTTAATGAAGAGTATTTAGAAACGATAAAAGAAAAAGATGCCAGTCGCTGCGGATGCTCCAAAACTGAATCCATCCCCGCTTATTTCTGTTGTTACGCCATTTTGTATTTGAGAGCCTTTCGCAGTCGTGTAAACGAGATTTATAGAGGCTTCAGTAGAGATGTAAAGCCGAGAATTTATATTAAATCTAACCCCCAGGAAGGGACGTAATATGGCCCCATAGGAGGTATTTTCCTGAATAGGGATATCACCAGTGCTCTTCGTATACGTTCCAACAATATCTCCGCCTCCATACCACATCCAATGTTTAACTAATTTTTTTTGAAATTCTTTCCCAATTGTTAACTGAAAATTTGAAAAAGTTCTACTAACTGTATTTGAATTCGACTGCTTGGTGTTGCTAATAGGGAGCTTTGAAAAACTCATTTTTATATCTCCGTTTTTAAGTTTTCGATTTTTTTGATTGAAAGCCGTTGGTTTTTT
>JAIENH010000120.1 GCA_019751475.1 Cyclobacteriaceae bacterium | reverse complement strand
CATATATTAAAGCCAAGGTAAGAGAAGTAACCCATTTATGCCAAAGCCCCTTGTTTGATTTCCTCCACTACCGAGGGGTCGAGCAGGGTGGTGGTATCGCCCAGGTTGCTGGTGTCGCCCTCGGCTACCTTTCTCAAAATGCGCCTCATAATCTTGCCGGAGCGGGTTTTCGGCAGACCACTTACAAATTGAATTTTGTCTGGTTTGGCAATGGGGCCGATAATTTTAGAAACTACTTCGCGTATTTCATTTCGCAAATGATCTGGCTCGTGAACGGGGTCGTACGTAACCACAAAAGCATAAACGCCCTGACCTTTGATGTCATGTGGGAAACCCACCACGGCCGTCTCGCAAACTGCGGAGTGTTCATCAACAGCACTCTCTATTTCTGCCGTACCAAGATTGTGACCGCTCACGATTATAATGTCATCCACACGACCCGTGATGCGGTAATTTCCATCTTTGTCACGCTTGGCGCCATCACCTGTAAAATAATATCCCGGAAAGGTAGAGAAGTATGTGTCTTTAAATCGCTGGTGGTCGCCATATATAGTGCGCGCGATCGAGGGCCAGGGGAACTTCAGCACTAAGCGACCTTCTGCCTCAGGTGTTGTTACTTCTTTGCCTTGCTCGTTCATAATGGCTGGCTGCACACCGGGCAGCGGCAATGTGGCGTGGGCTGGAATAAGTTTCGTGACACCCGCGATGGGGGAAATCAACACACCACCTGTTTCGGTTTGCCACCACGTGTCAACAATAGGGCACTTGCCCTTACCAATATTTTTATCGTACCAATGCCACGCCTCCTCGTTGATCGGCTCACCCACTGTGCCGAGAATACGCAATGAATCCAGTCGATGGCGCTCTACAAAACTGAGTGGCGCTTTTTCAAGTGAGCGGATGGCAGTAGGTGCCGTATAGAAAATTGCTACGCGATGTCGATCTACTACTTGCCAGAAACGACCCGAGTCTGGCCAGGAAGGCACACCTTCGAACATCAGCGTGGTAGCCCCTGCCGAAAGTGGACCATACAATATATAAGAGTGGCCGGTGATCCATCCTACATCAGCCGTGCACCAAAACGTTTGGCCGGGCTGATATTGAAAAACCGTGCGAAAGGTGTAGTTGGTATAGACCATGTAGCCACCACATGTGTGCACCATACCTTTCGGCTTGCCAGTGGAGCCAGAGGTATAAAGAATGAACAACAAATCTTCCGCGTCCATCTCTTCCGCCTCGCATTGGCTTTTCGATTCTCGTACGGCATCGCTCCACCACCAATCGCGACCAGCCTTCATGGGTGGTTTGGAGAAAAGTCGTTCGGCCACAATCACACGTTGCACCGTGGGGCAACGCTCCAATGCTTCATCCACAATGGCTTTGAGGTTGATGGTCTTGTCACCACGGTAAGCACCATCAGCTGTGATCACCATTTTGCACCCACTATCGTTGATGCGATCGACCAATGAGCCGGATGAAAAGCCGGCAAACACCACCGAGTGAACGGCACCTATTCGCGCACACGCCAACATCGCGTAAGCTACTTCCGGAATCATGGGCATGTAGATGCAAACACGATCTCCTTTTTGAATGCCTTGGCTCTTGAGCATGTTGGCAGCACGGCAGACATTTTCATAGAGTTGCTGATAGGTAATCGTTATAGAATCATCTGCCGGATTGTTGGGTTCCCAGATAATGGCAGGCTGGTTGGCCAATGCTGGCAGGTGCCGGTCAAGCAGGTTTTCAGTGATGTTCAGCTTTCCATCCAGGAACCATTTCACTTCAGGTTTATGAAAATCCCACTCCACCACCTTGCTGTATTTTTTACGCCAGGTAAAATCGCTTGCGATGGATGACCAAAAGGCCTCGGGCGCAGTCACACTGTCGGAATACGCTTTTCGGTAGTCGTCAGGGGTTGTAATTTTCTTCATAGGCAGAACGGCTTGTTTCAATATTACACTTGAATATTCCTAAATTCAATCGAAATCTAGGAAAAGTGATCAGCCAGCTTCGCGACAAAATTGCCCCGGTACTTCCCAATTTGGTGGCACTGTCGGGGGTGCAAATATTAAACGCTGTCCTTCCGCTGGTGATGTATCCGTATCTGCTACGGGTGCTGGGTGTCGAAAAAATGGGGATCGTGTTTTTGGCGCAGGCCCTCTGCCAGGTTTTTACACAATGGGTCGATTACGGGTTCTCAAATACGGCTGTGAAAAAAATTGCTCAAACCTCTCGTCTTCTTGACTTACGAAATGAAGTTGCAAATGCCGTCTTGCAAGCCAGGCTTGTTCTTCTCGTCACCGGTACGATAGTGTATGGTGCTGTCGTATGGGCCGTGCCTGCGTTTCGTGCGCACTACCATGTTTTCCTTTTCAGCTACGTGCTGGTGCTGGGACAGGCGTTGTTACCCTACTGGTTCTTTCAGGGGATGGAAAAAATGAAGTTTCATGCACTGATGAACCTCATTAGTAAAATCATCAGCTTGGTACTGGTGTTTGTTTTTGTTCGCCAAGCAGAAGACACCTATCTCGTGAACGTATTACTAGGACTTAGTACGTGTACCAGCGCCTTAGCGGGATTGATAATTATGATAACCAGTTATGAGTTTCGATTTTCAGGAGTCACTTATGGAAGGATACGATCGGAACTATTAGAAGGAGCACCCTATTTTGCATCTAATCTGCTGATGGCCATCGGAAATAGTACTGTCATTTTTTTGTTGGGAATTTTTCGCGGGCCACTCGCTGCCGGGCTTTATGGCATGGCTGAAAAAATAATGCAGGCACTTCGGGCAGGCGTGATTATTGTTTACCAGGCGCTGCTGCCGCGCTTGAGCGCACTTGCCACCATTTCTTTTTCAGAAGTACGGAGATATTTTCAATCAATGTTTCCATTATTCAGCGCTGTTTTCGTTATAGTAGCCGTTGGGATACAAATCGCTGCAGAAGATTTAATACGGTTGTTTAGTGGAGGTGTATTTGAGCAAGCAGTCATTACGCTGAGGATAATTATTTGGGCACCACTCTTGTCGCTGTGGAGCGTACCCTTCTCTCAAATTTTTGTGGTCTATGATCTGCGACAGTCGTACTTCACGGCATGCTTATTGGCGATGATTGTAGGTGTCATCGCGGCTGCGCTCAGCATTTTCAGTTTTGGAATTACAGGAGCAGCTATCGGGATGCTATTGATTGAACTGACTTCGTTGCTCTCGTTGACGATGGCCTTGCGTTGGAGGTATCCGCACTATTCACTTATTCAAGTGTAGAATGAGAAGCGTTTTCATTCAAGACCTCCTTTGCGTGATCGTGCTGTACAAAATGCGATTCAAAGAATCGGCTGCCTGGCAATCGCTCTGCTCGCAAAACAAAGATACTGAATCGGTTATTGGCGTTTTCGTGTATGACAACAGTCCGGAAGCACAACCCGTTCCTGATCATACCGGAATCAAGGTGTACTATCATCACAATGCGGCTAATGCAGGCGTTGGCATAGCGTACAATGATGCGCATGCTTTGGCCGCTTCACTAAATAAAAACTGGCTCCTGCTTTTGGATCAGGATACGTCTCTACCTTCTGATGCACTGCTTCGTTACGAGGAAGCTCATCTGAAAAATCCTTCAGACGTTTTGTTTGCGCCCAGCGTACATGATCAACAAGGGGTTCTTTCTCCTTTTCGTTTCTCATGGGGCAGTGGTAAGCGGCCACGCGAGATAGTGCAGGATGTTATATCCCTGCATTCCTGGAAAGCGATCAATAGCGGACTTCTCATTCGAATTGATGCCTTCAGAAAAGCGGGAGGTTATGATCCGGCTCTGCCCCTTGACTTTAGCGACATTGCATTCTTACACAAAATTCAACAGGTTACTGATCGATTGGTTGTTGTGCCTCTTGAACTGAAACACGATTTCTCAGGCTCACGCCTGATGGAACTGCCAGAGGCTATCCAACGATTTACTCTATATTGTCAGGGTGCAAAACACTTCGATAACAAAGTGAAATACGGACTGTCACTTCAACTCAGGTGCTTCCTTCGAGTAATGAAACTTTCCATGCGTTATAGCTCAATGAAATTTGTTTCTGTTTATTGGAAAATCTGGCATCGATAGCATGAACCCTTTCTACAGTTACGCAGCCGCATTCTTACTTGGGTTATTGACCTGCTCACTTGGGTGGTCGAAGTCTTATCCTCCCCTTTCATATACACTGGCGCTTTTCATTTTATTGACAATCGCTGTGCACATAGTGCTTGGTCGCAGGTGGCAGCAACTTTCTTCCCACTGGAAGCAAGTCGCGTTGAGTGAAGATAAAAATCCAATCATCATCACTGCTTTCATTTACGTGCTATGGGCCGTTGAGTTTATCTACGAAGGAGGTGTACCGCTTGTCAAGATTATGTTTAGCACTCCTTATAACTACCGGCTCTTCGGTGTACCCTCGCTGCATGTCTTTGCTGTGACGTTCGCTTCATTTTATACCGTATATCTGTTCCACCTGTATTTAAGTACACGTAAGCGACTTATTCTTTTTCTATACCTTATCAACCTAGTAGCAGCTCTGCTTATCTACAACCGTGGGATGTTATTATTGAATTTATCGTCCAGTATTTTTCTTTACTGGCTGAGCACGGCCCGGGTTACACTTCGTTCGTTTGCTATTGTCAGCGCCTGTGCTGTTGTGTTGCTCTATTTCTTTGGTGTGCTGGGTACTATTCGCATATCGCGCGAAGCAAAACGTGCGTATGACAGCATGCAATTTTTAGAGATTGGCAAGGCCAGTGAAACATTCAGAAATTCGATCATACCTTACGAATACTTCTGGGCTTATATCTACATGTCGGCTTCATTGGCCAATCTGCAAGAAAATATTGATCGCACCCCCACTCCATCACTACATCCAAGAGCTGCGGCCGAGATGATTAACAACGAATTGCTGTTTGATTTTATCTCCAAGCGAATCAACAAACTTCATCAATACCATGAACCGGTGGAGCACCGCATCGAAGGCCCTTTCAATGCCACAACTATTTACTCAAAATCATATAGCTACCTTGGCTGGTGGGGCATTCTACTCATGGCTGTGTGCATTATAGCCCTTCCGGGGTTATACCAAAAACTTCTTTCAGACACCTCTCCATTTTTTTTATCGGGTATTGCCATTCTCTGCACCGTGTACGCCTTCATGGTGTTTGACAACACCTTGCGATTTACGGGACTTGGCTTTCAACTGGTCTATCCTATACTCTTTACCTGGATGGGGGATAAAAATATTTTTCGTCTCGCAAGGAAGCATTGATCAAATTCTTTGATGACGTTGACCGAATTGGATGAATTTCGAGTTGAAACTTTTATTAGATTTGATTGCAAGAGAGAAAATCAAACAAAATGATGCCGAAAGTCTCCGTTTGTGTAGCAGTGAAAAATGGATCGGCATATCTCCGTGATCAGTTAGTTTCTATCCTACCTCAACTTGCGGGAGACGATGAAGTAATAATTTCAGATGATCACTCCAGTGATGATTCGGTTAAAATAATTCGCGAATTGAATGATGTCCGCATCCGAGTCACTACCAATCCCGGCAACGGAGTGGTCTCGAATTTTGAAAATGCATTATCACGTGCACAAGGCTCATACATTTTTCTTTCTGATCAGGATGATGTGTGGGCACCGAATAAAATTTCAACTATGGTCTCCTATCTCACCTCTCACGACCTCGTGGTGTGTGATAGCCTGATCATGGACGCTGGCCTTCAAGCTGCAAAAGGTTCGTTCTATAAACAAAATCGTTCCGGCAAAGGACTCTTCAGAAATCTGCTCAAAAACTCATACATGGGTTGCTGTATGGCATTTCACCGGAAGGTGATGGAAAAAGCTCTGCCATTCCCACTGTCTATACCTATGCACGACATCTGGATCGGGTTGGTGGGCGAATTATATTTTGATGTGAAGTTTATTGATGATACCCTTGTTTATCATCGCAGGCATGCGGGCAATGCATCCACCACATCGCAACGAAGTAAGACATCATTGAGTAAGAAGATTACGGATCGACTGAATTTAGCCAAAAACATCATGGCCAAACGTTATGCAATCTGATATCACAGCATCCATCGTAGTCTTTAAGAACGAACCTTCACTGGTGGTGGCTGCTGTCAAAAGTTTTCTTGCCAGCAGCCTGGAAGGTGTTTTGTTTCTGGTGGACAACTCTCCCCGCAACACGCTGCGTGCTTATTTTGATCACGAGCCACGGGTGCAATACATTTTCAACAACAAGAATCTTGGATTTGGTGCAGCTCACAACATTGCCTTGAAAAAATCAGCTGCACTAGGTGCCCGCTATCACATCGTGCTTAACCCGGACGTTTACTTTGATCAAGGCGTGGTGCCCAAGTTGTTAACACTGATGGATAATCATCCTGAAGTTGGATTGGTTATGCCCAAAGTGTTGTACCCGGACGGACGGATACAACACCTGTGTAAGCTTCTCCCCTCACCGGGTAATCTTTTTACGCGGAGATTTTTGGCAAAATGGTTTAGTCGCATCAATCACGTGTATGAATTAAAGTTCTCGGGCTACAACAAAGTAATGGACGTTCCGTGCCTGTCAGGTTGTTTTATGTTGCTGCGAAACGATTGCCTGAAAAAAATTGGCTTGTTTGACGAGCGGATATTTCTATACACCGAAGATATTGACCTCACACGGAGAATTCACAAGCATTTCAGGACTGTGTTTTTTCCAGAAGTGAGTATTTACCATCTTCACGAGCGAGGTTCGTATAAGCGACTGATGCCTTTCTTGTTTCACTTGTCCAGTGCGGTTACTTACTTTAATAAGTGGGGCTGGTTTAACGACCCTGAGCGCGATCAAATCAATCAAATGACCCTTACGCGACTTGCGCAGTAAATGAATTGGCGAAAGACGATATCTGTTTTTTCTCCCTCGCTGGCGATTGTTTCGCTGCCGGTATCGATGGCTGTCTGTCACGCTGCGCTGATATTGTTTTTGGTAAACTGGCTCCTGGAAGGACGATGGCTGGAAAAAAAAGACATTGCTATGCGAAGTCCCCTTGTGTGGAGTTACTTGGCTTTCTTTGCACTACACCTGATCAGCATTATCTATTCGGCCAATGCCGCTGGCGCCTGGTTTAGTATCGAGCAGAAATCATTGTTTTTTATTTTGCCCATCGCGATGATCACTTCGCAGACTTTTACAAAAGAAGCTGTTCGCCCGTTGTATAAGATCTTCGTCTTTACCTGCCTTGCTTGCTCAGTGATTTGTGTCGGTGTTGCCGTTTATCAATCTTCCATTCAAGCTACTCCAGGTAACTTTGATTCATCGTCTCTACAGCTTTACCAGGAATTAAATCCTTCCGCGGATACGGCATGGATGTTTTTCTCCTATGCAGAGATGGCATCTGGCATAGGTATTCATCCTACCTACCTCGCCATGTACGTAGTCTTCAGCATCCTGTCGCTTATTCATTTATATGGCCCGTCATTCGCGATACTTGATCGCTGGAAACAATTGGCGACCGCAGGGCTGGGTGTTTATTTCTCCCTGTTTGTAATTCTGCTCAGTTCACGCATTGTTACGCTCGCGTTGATAATCATTTTATCGGTGACCGGATTCAACTTTATGAAGTCGTTAGAGATTGGAATGGCCCTACGATTAGTGACTTCGTTCGTCATGATTTCTTTTTTTGTTTTAATAATACTTATCAATCCCGTTACCCGCTATCGCAATATCCAAGAACCCTTCACAGCAGATACGTATTTGCCGCATGACGGAACGTACGCTTTCTCTACCGGCATCCGCAAATCACTTTGGTGGGTTAGTGCAGCGTCTGTTTTTAATGTCAACCCGTTGATTGGCACTGGCACCGGAGACGTAACAGCCACGGTGAAGGAAAAGAGTGACCAGGAGAAAATCGAGAACGTGATCGGGTCGTACGATCCGCACAACCAATTTCTTTACACCCAAATTGCGCTTGGGTTGGCGGGCCTCGTTACGCTGTTGTTTTGTTTATACTATCCAGCCTGGGTAGCTTTTCATCACAAAGACACTCTTTATCTTGGATTCATCACACTCTTTACGATGGCGTGCCTGACTGAAAGTGTATTGGAATCACAAAAAGGCATTGTCTTCTTTGCCATTTTTAATTCTCTTCTTTTCTTTCCCTACAGCAAGTTGCCGGCTGTTTCATCAAAAAAAATCTTGTATGCATAGCGGCCAACTGACTTCTCCACTGGCTGAAAGCATCATCAAGACGGTGCTGTATTATGATATTTTCAATTACCCGCTCACGCAATCCGAGATTGTTCGCAGCCTCTCCACCGATCAGTTTTCTACAGTCGAACTGGAGCGGGAGTTGGACGAATTGGTACGTCAGTCGATAATTTTTAAGTTGGGGGAATTTTACAGCCTGCAAAATAATCCGGAATTGGCAGCACGCAGAGTGAAGGGAAATGCACTGGCAAAAAAATACATGATCGTAGCACAAGAAAAAGCTCGACTCATTTTTTCATTTCCTTTTGTACGGTCAGTGATGGTGTCCGGTTCGCTTTCAAAAGGTTATGCCGATGACGCCAGTGACATTGACTTTTTTATCATTACAAGTCCGGGCAGACTTTGGATTGCGCGCACGCTGCTGGTGATGTACAAGCGTATTTTTCTTTTCAATTCACACAAATATTTTTGTGTGAACTACTTCATGGACGATCAACACCTTGAAGTTGAAGAAAAGAATCTTTTCACCGCCACCGAACTCGTTACACTGGTGCCTATGTATGGTAAACACTACTTTGAACATTTGCTGAATCGGAACACGTGGGTGCGTCAGTATTTTCCAAACCTGCAGGAAGAACACATGACCAACGAAGAGGCTCCCATTGGTCAAATAAAAAAAGGATTGGAATGGCTACTGAATCGGTGCGCACCCCAGGCACTTGACCGCTTCTTCATGACGCTCACACTCAAGCGCTGGAAAAACAACTATGGGCATTCGCATGCTTCCGATGAATTTCGTGTGGCCTTCAAAACAAATCGTCATGTGTCGAAGAACCATCCCCAGAATTACCAGAAGAAAATTGTTGATCAGTACGAAAAGAAACTTCATACCTTTCTCAAAAGAACGATGCTTCCTGATCCCGTGCTATGAAGCTATTGTTTACTCATTCGTATTTCTACCGGCTTGATGCCAAACAATGGGCCAACCGCCAACCGTATCCTCCCTTGGGCACCTTACAAGTTGCTGCAGTGGCACGAGAGATCGGCTTCCCAGTTGCCTTGTTTGACACAGCCCTTCGTGAATCTCCCCAGGAAATTCGCACAGTGCTTGAAGCAGAAAGACCGGACTGCGTGGTTATCTATGATGACGGGTTTAATTACCTGACAAAAATGTGCCTCACCGTCATGCGTGAGGCTGCCTTTAGGTTGGCCGAAATCTCAAAGCAACACGGTTGCACCGTTATCATCTGCAGCTCGGATTCCACGGACCACTATGAAAAGTATTTCAGTCATGGAGTTGATTATGTGGTGCGCGGTGAAGGTGAAGAAACGCTGAAAGAGCTCTTAATTGCGCTCGATAAAAAGGATCGGGCCACTCGCTTGATTTCCGGTGTTGCCTTTCAGGAAAATGGCGAGACTATTGTAACTCCTTCGCGGCCCGTCATGCGTGACTTAAATGCATTGCCGATGCCAGCCTGGGATCTGCTGGAGGTAAGTCCTTACCGGAATATCTGGTTAAAGCATCATGGATACTTCTCACTTAACATCGCCACTACGCGAGGCTGTCCTTTTAAATGCAACTGGTGTGCAAAACCTATTTATGGCAATCGGTATAATTCGCGGTCGCCCGAGCATGTGGTGAATGAAATTGAATATCTGTTGACCACCTATCAGCCTGATCATTTCTGGATGTGTGACGATATCTTCGGGTTGAAGCCCGGATGGGTAAAGCAATTTAAAAATCTTGTAAAAGAGCGCGGTCTTACCTTCAAGTATAAAATCCAGTCGCGGGTAGATCTGCTACTGGAAGAAGATACCATTCAGGCGTTGGCAGACTCCGGGGCGAAGACGGTCTGGGTAGGAGCCGAATCGGGTTCACAGAAAATATTGGATGCAATGGACAAAGGCACCACTATTGCACAAATCCAACAAGCCACCCGGTTGCTTCAGCAAAAAGGGATTCGGGCTGCTTTCTTTCTGCAGTTTGGCTATCCGGGTGAAACCAAGAAAGACATTGATGCCACCATTCAGATGTTGCTCGAACTGATGCCAGATGAAATAGGTATTTCGGTATCCTATCCGTTGCCGGGCACACCATTTCACGAAAAAGTAAAAGCCGACTTGCATAAAAAACAAAACTGGAGCGACTCAGACGACCTGGCCATGATGTTTCGAAGCACGTTCCCGCCACATTACTATAAAATTTTGCACCGCTATGTGCATTGCCGCTACCGCATCCAGCGCGGAATCAATTATCTGAAAGCATACAAGTTCTACAAGCTGCGGGCACTCGCTTCCATGGTGGTAAACAGTTTTCTCTCTGTTGTCCACTCCTACCGTTTGCACCGACTGGAGCATGCCACCGCCTGAGACCATTTACGCGAACGTTAATCGCGCGTTCACCACACAATCTCATCACTACGATGAAGATGACCGCGACAATATCATTTTGCAACAATGGAGATCACATGTTTATAGACATGTTGAGCAGTATCTGCGGCCAAAAGCACGGATACTTGAACTCAATGCCGGGACGGGAATTGATGCCGTCTATTTTGCATTAAAAGGAAATGCGGTGTTGGCTACTGATTTGAGTGATGGGATGGTGGGAAAAATTTCTGAGAAGATAGCAGATAGGCCGGAGCTTTC
>JAIENH010000427.1 GCA_019751475.1 Cyclobacteriaceae bacterium | reverse complement strand
GGCAGAAGACTTTATGAAAAGCTACGAATGGGAGGGAGGCATTGAAGACCCACGCATCGTTGAGCGTGAAGACGGCCTATACATAATGACCTACACAGCTTACGATGGAAAGACGGCACGCCTGTGTGTTGCGTCTTCACCTGATTTACTCACGTGGACAAAACACGGCTTGGTGCTGACAGGCAATTATCAGGACACCTGGAGTAAATCGGGAGCCATCGTAGCGAAACAAACAAACTCAAAAATTATCGCGCAAAAAATCAACGGGAAGTACTGGATGTATTTCGGAGACACCGATTTATTTATGGCTACGTCTGATGATCTCGTTCATTGGCAACCCGTAGAAGAAAACGGAAAACTAAAATCTGTGCTCCAGCCACGGAGTGGATACTTTGACAGTCGCCTGGTGGAAAGTGGCCCCTATGCGTTGATTTCGGAAAAAGGAATTGTGTTGATCTACAATGGTATGAATCTGGACACAGGCGGAGATCCTTCAATTGCGAAAGGTGCCTACTGTGCCGGCCAGGCTTTATTTGATACCCAAGATCCTACTCGTCTTGTAGACAGACTGGAGAAAAATTTCCTGATGCCTGATCGGCCTTATGAAATTTCCGGGCAAGTCAATCAGGTTTGTTTTGTTGAGGGCCTTGTTCCCTTTCGGGAAAAATGGTTTTTATACTTCGGTACGGCCGATTCTAAGATTGCGGTGGCTGTGAATTCAGGTCATCCGTAGTTCAGTAAGACCAACTAAATTTTTTCTTAGCATTTTCTTCGGTTTACCGTAATCCTTTTGGGGATTGAATGTCGGTAGATGCAGCAATTTCTACCTTTTCTTCACAAAAATAAATTCGCCCCCTTCATCACCGGCCTGACCGATTACGCCATATTGGGGCACCTGGTTGTTGGGGCTGTTGTTGATCACAGTCTTTCGCAGTCCGCTAAAAAGATCTTCGGCCGTCAAGTAAGGTTCCGTGTTTTCTGACAAGCGCTGAATCAAAAAATCGATGAACACACTTTTGTCGGGCACAGCCTCGAGCGAACCGCTGGTCATCGCCTTACGGCTTTTACGCAAGTAGAGTGTTTCGATAGCGGTGGAGGCATTTTCAAATACCGCCCGACTTTTAAAAATCCCTCCAGAAAAACAAGCGTCTGTTACCAACAACGTGTGCCTTGCCGACATACCGCCAATGTAGTCGCGCAAGGTGCTGTTCGGAAACCATGTGGAGCGCTTATTGGGCACCGCATCAGATGGGTACCAATAGCCTTGTTGCAGTTGCTCATCCCAAAATCCATGACCGGCATAGAAAATTAAAAGATTATCGATCTTATCCAATTTTGCCTGAAACTCATCTAGCTTATCGTAAATAGCCTGCCGATCTGGATTTTTGAGTACTGTGATGTTTTCGGGTTTGAAAGCATACTTGGTTTCCAATACTTCTTTGAGTCGATTCAAATCTTTAATGGGCTGATCAAGGTCGGGTATGCCATCGTCTTTGAAATCCTGAACGGCAATCATCAACGCAAAATATTTTTCGTCTGTCACGCCTCCTGAAAAAATCCTGCGCTCAATAATTAACTTGTCTTCCACTTTGTTGCCTACCTTATCGGTAGCCACAATTGAAACCACCCGTTCCGAATTTTGCGGAAGGGTAAGATCAAATTCATACCGATCAGCATTGTCGGCTTGCGGCTTCACGGCTGTTCCCCCAATAGTCACGTTACTTACTCCGCTTACGTCTGTCACTTCAATCAGGATTCGCAAGTCGGACTGATAGACCACAGACTTTCTGAATCCTGTTGTGGCATCGCGCGTGGCAAGCAGTCGCGGGCTTATGATGGCGATAGAAGGCGGTGTGATATCAAATGGCTTCCACGGTTGAATTTGGAGAGCCGATACATCATAGACAAAAATTGACTTTGAAAGATCGGCCACCGCCAACGACTTTCCATCGTTGGAGAACTGGAGCTTGGAGACCAGCACAGCAGGCTCTTTCAGTTGCTGAATTACTTTCCCATTTTTCCAAAGAAGGGCTTTGCCATCGGCTCCGCCACTGGCAACAAATTGACCATCCGGACTTATGCTTAGGTCCGTCACCCAACCCGAGTGGCCTTTCCATTGAGCGGTCTCTTTTCCTGTCTCTATATCCCATAGCCGAATGGTTTTGTCATAGCTGCCAGAAATAATCAGCTTGCCATCGGCTGAGAAAGCAACAGCGCGAACCCAATCGCTATGTCCATTAAGCACTTTCGTGGATTGACCGGTTGCTACGCTCCATATATAGACGGAGTGATCGGCAGACCCGCTTGTCAGCAAATTTCCCGAAGGCGAATACGACAGCGAGAGCACTTTTTCTTTTTGTGCCTGGATGAGAGAGGTACGCTCACGAGTCGCAATATCCCAAATGGAAATTTTTCCATCTTCACTTCCTGTTGTCATTGAGGCATTGGATGGACTGAACGCGATGGCATAGACCACACCCGGGTTTCCATTCAGTTCTACCTGTTTTGATTCCTGAAGATCGTATAATAGAAAATTTCCGCTTTCGGATGACGCGGCCAAATAACGACCATCAAATGAAACAGTTGCTACCAATACTTTCGAGGTGAACGAGGGGAGTTTCCAACTGTCGCCTGTAGATAGCTCAAAGGCTTGCAATGTTCCCTTGTCTCCTCCAATTATTATTCGCTTGGAATTGGGCGTGAAGGCAAGCGTGCGTATGTTTTCTTCACCTTGAACAGATAGTTTTTTCAACAAGGTGACTTGTGCCGCAGCGGGCAAAGCCAGTAACCAACCGGCCAAGAACAATTTAGCCGTCTTCATAGCTTTTATTTTTTAAAAGTCGCGTTTCTTTTTGCCTTTGCCGAGATAATACTTCAGGCCTGCATCAAACTGGAGAAAAGTTGTACCATCAAAACCGGCCGGCTGCTGAAACCCGGTGCCATACGAAGGTACATTTACCGAGACAGAGCCCAGGTCAAACCCACGCCATCCTGCGGTGAGCAAGGCATGAATGGATTTCGTGAGCCGAATCTCAGCACCAAAATCACCAATTAAACCGAGCGAGGTTGTGCCAGAACCAGAAAACGCAGGCTGTACCTGTGCGGCATATGTTGTAGAAGTCGCTTTCTCTTGAGAGTATTTTACATTGTTGGAAAACGTATAGCCCACCAGAAAAAACGGTATGACGCGTTTAGTGTTTCTAACAAAATTGACTTTGAACACGGGGCCGAAGCTTGTTGCAGAAAGTTTACGCCCTACATCTGCAGAAAATGAAATTGTGCTGTAGATCATGCCAACGCTCACGATCTCCGAGGCTTCCCACATCACCGATGCATTGAATGAAGAACCCTTGGCGCCCGACCCAAGGAAGACAATCGAATTTTTGCCACTTCCGTTAGGCCATGGATTGTTGAGGGCAAAACTATCACTGCCCTCCATACCCGCAAGAACTCCGCCTCGCACCGTAACGGAAATTTGCGCGTGCACACTTGCAAGCGATAGGGTGAAGAACAAGATGATCAACCCTTTGAACATAAAAGAGTCGGTTAGGTATCTCAAATGTAGCTAAAAGAATGGCAATAAATAGGGCGGGATTTCTAGGTATTGATGGCTAATTAAGCAGGTATTGCTTTAAATTAATGTCTGTATCTGGGGGAAAATCCCTCGCCTTTAGGCGAAGACTTTAGTTTAATAATTTTGTATGAAGCGAACACTAGATGACTCAGCGATTTTCTCCCGAATGATTTCCGAGTCTATGTGCATTGCTTCAGTCGGCTTTAGCCGATACTAAACCCTTCGGCTTTTAGCCGAAGGTAGTTCAGTTGGCCGCTTACGTAGCAACAACTTGCGTTGTTTGATTCGCCTTGCTACTTCCCACTCGTCAAGACAAAGTTCTCCAAGTACCGATACGCATCGAGAAATCTGTTTTTATCTTCCACGGTCATCTCTGTGGAGGATCCTCCGGAAATACAATTGAAATTAAAACAAATAGACTGTTGCCAGCCATCATAGGTCGCCCGGGTACTGCTTTCGGATTTTATTTCATTCACTTTCCACTCGCGCATCTTTTCAAGAATTTCTGTGCGTTCTTTTTTGCCAACAGCAAAAGACTTTCGGACTTCACCATTTTTATTCATTCGAGTATATCGCTTATAGGTACATGAATCGTGTGTCAATTTGGCCTCAAAGTAGCTGCCATCCATACTGCCCGTATACGACAACGAAATGGTAAAGTCTTTTTCCCAGGTGTTTGGCAATTCAAAATTGGAATCGAAAGGGTCAATGAGTGTAATAAGAATAAGAGCTAAGGGGTAGATCATAAAATAAATTTTTATAAACCTGAGATGCTAAAGTTCTGTAAATTCCATAAACAAACAACTTTTACTAACAAACTGATTTATTTCGCAACTCCGCCCGTTTTGGCGGCCTTGTTCTCGAAGGGGCTGAATTTTATACTTCTACAAAGATTTGACCATAGAAAAAAGAAATAGTAAGCTGGTTCTATTACTGGGGCAGTTTTTTTCTTTGTAGCCACAATCTGCGCGTGACTTTTGAGTTAATGTTTGAACAAAAAAATTGCCGTTGTAATTCTTGGGCTGCCCGTGTTACTAATCCCTACAGAAAACATTTTGAAACAGATTGAGTTTAGCAAGTAGGCAAACAGTCGAATGACATCTGAGCACGAATTTACTAAACTCATCGAGGAGAATCGCGGCATCATCTACAAGGTGATACGGCTATACATTCGCCATGAAGAAGACGAGCGCGACTTGTTCCAGGAAATTCTTTTTCAGGCATGGAGGTCGTTGCCCAATTTTAAAGGTGACTCAAAGTTCTCTACGTGGCTGTACCGTGTCAGTTTAAACACCGTGCTCACCTTCAAACGCAGGCCGCAGTTGGTGGTGCCGCATGAAGATTTGTCATTACTAAATGCAAGAAGCCCGGAGAAAAATGCTTCGGAAGAAACCGAAGCGTTATACCTGGCGATTCGTGAATTGAATGAAATTGACAGGATGATTTTAACGCTGCACTTAGACGGCTACGAAAACGAGGAGATAGCCGACATTGCCGGGTTAACAAAGAATAACATCGCGGTGCGCTTACATCGTGCAAAAGAAACCGTTACAAAGAGAATCAAAGGGTTGAAGTCATGAATTTGCAAGACGTTTGGAAAAAACTGGAATTGGAAAAACTGGAGGTCAGCAAGCCTTCGCCCATCAACCCATGGGCTGCGAAGTCCAAGCACCCGGTAGAGAAATTGAGGAATGCATACCGTATTTCGACCATTTTCTCTGTGACATTTTTGGCTATGTTTGTTCTTCTTCTTTTTTTGTTCAAAGAACCAATTGTTCTTGGGGGGCTGGCGCTCGTAATAGTTTTCTACCTCATTTTCTCGGTTATCAACTTTGGCATGTACCGAAAAATCAACACACAGCTTCCAATCGATCAAAACTTGAAGGTTGTATTGAACGAGACATATCTATTCATCAAAAACAATATTCGTTTTCAGGAAAGATTTGCTTTGTTTTTTTACCCTTTTGCAGCCTCTGCTGGTTTCTTGCTTGGGCTATCCGCGCAAAGCGGCAATGCGCAACAAATGATGAACGAAAGAGCAGTTGTTATTATAATGGTAATTGTTGCTGTAGTGCTTACGCCCATTGCCTGGCTGCTGGCACGTTGGATGTACAGAGTTTCGTATGGGGTATGTCTGGCGGAGTTAAAACGTCTTATTGAGGAATTGGAGAAATCCCCCGAAGTTCCTTCTTGATAAAGACCACTTTTCACCCCAAAATCTTTCTTTTCACCACACTTTGACCATTTTTCTTGCAACTCAAACCCTCCTTTATAAGTTTGAGTGCTATGGAACACATGCATACACTAAAATCATCGGAAACGACCCCCCTAGATGTGTCTCTTACCGGGCGCCTGTCAGGTGTATTGAATGCACCCTTTCCATTTTATCTGAATGACGACCGCAAAAACTTTGTACTGATCTCAGTCATTAGCGTGTTTGTATGGGTGTTTCTGTTCCTGTTTAAAACAGAATCGGAGTTTGGCTTTGCCAATGACCTGGAGTGGCTTCACGGCCTGATTACGTTCGCTGTACTTTGTTTCAATATTTTATTGCTTCCGCGAATCTTTCCGGCCTGGATGGATCCTATCACGTGGACGGTAAGGAAATACATTTTGCTAAACGCACTGCACTTAACGTTGATTTGGGTGGTAGCTACAGTCTTGGAGAAAGTTTTCTTTTGCCCTTTCGATATGCCTTGGCAGACTGTAGCGGCACATACGGTGGTGCAGGTGGCGATCAAGGGAATTATTCCTATTGCATTGACCACATTGTTTTTAAAGGCCCATTTACTGCAACAAAATCTGCGCGAGGCCATCAAAACCAATCAGGAGCTTCAAAAAATACAGATACTCAAAAAAGACCTTCCCGCCAAGGGGGCCAATCACATCACACTGTACTCTGACACCAGTGAAAGCCTGACGTTTAACCTGCCTGATCTACTCTTCATTGAGGCGGATGACAATTACTCCACCGTGGTGTGGAAGGAGGAAAGTGCTTTACAAAAGAAACTCCTTCGTGTAAACCTCAAAAACCTGGAATCGCAGCTTGATAACTCGTTTACCCTTCGCTGTCACCGGTCGTACATTGTAAATGTAAATGCCATCAGTGCCATTAGCGGAAATACAAACGGCTACAAATTAAAAATCAACGGCTCAGACTTTTCCATTCCTGTATCTCGCCCCAAAGGCAAAGAAGTGATGGAGAAGATCAGTCAGTTGAGAAATATGATGGAGTTGAGCTGATTAGGAATCGGCAGCCATTCACCACAGTCCTTATCCATTTACCCCTCGGTCTTTTTGCTGGCATCAAAAGCCTGACGGTTTGCCCCAATGTGAGTAATTCTGCATCCGGATCGCTCAACAATACCGTTTTTCATAAAAAAATTAACATCCAAATTTTATGAAAACAACCCTTACACTTTTCCTTCTTCTGGCTGTCAGTCTGGTGATGGCCCAAAAAACAACAGAATTGCCCCGTACGGAATTTACTGTGAACCTGTCTGAAAGCAACGTGATAGTAAAACCCGGTGAGAGCAAAAAGGTCACGGTTTCTATCGCCCGATCAAAGTATTATGCAAAAGAGAAAGCCACACTCGGACTATTAAGTACACCACCGGCAGGTGTTACAATAACGTACAGCCCTTCAGAAGGTAACATCGAGACCAGCGAGGCAACTATTACGGCTACAGCTGATGCACCGGCAGGCGCCTATCAGTTGGTATTAAGTGCTTCACTTAATCATAAGAAGAAGGGTGCCATTTTAAAACTGGTAGTGGGCAGCGATCAGATTGCCGCTAAGTAAAGCAGTAGAATTTTTTGTCACCGTTATTTAAGATCAGAAATGATCGCGAAATAACGGTTTTCTTTTTTTACGACTTGAGCGGAGTATCTGTATTTTTAGCAGATGAAAAAACTCAAGCTCGAAGAGCTCGGACGAATTTCGGTCAATCAGTTTAAAGAATCAACCAAGATTCCTGTTTGCATTCTGCTTGACAATGTACGAAGCCTGCACAACGTGGGCTCCGCCTTTCGCACGGCTGATGCTTTTCGCATTGAAAAGATATTCCTCACGGGAATCACAGGAACACCACCTCACCGCGAAATCCACAAGACGGCCCTTGGAGCCACGGAGTCGGTGGCCTGGCAATACGAAGAGCATCCGGCCGTGGCCGTGGAAAATTTGAAAAGAGATGGATACTCGATTGTTGTTGTTGAACAGACTACCGAGAGCATTCCACTCCATGCCTTCGCAACAAAGCCCACTCAAAAATATTGCCTCGTCTTCGGAAACGAAGTAAACGGTGTGAGTGATGAAGTGATCGCGCTGGCCGACCAGGCACTGGAGATACCCCAGCACGGCACCAAGCATTCGCTCAATATTTCTGTTTGTATCGGTATAGTCTGCTGGCAATTATTTCGCGACACTATGTTCAAATAACAGGGCTAACCTGTCAGGGGATTTTTTACCTTTGAGGCCTTATTCCAACACTATGAGATTGCTGATCTTGGCGAGTTTTCTGATGACCTTGGGCCTTTCTGCGCAAGCGCAAGATGCACCCGGGTATTGCGATATGGCTGCCATCCTGAATGCCGATGGCCAAACAACGGAGTGGACCTTGCCGTGGGTGGGAGACTCCGATGGAGAATTCAGCTACACGATTTGCAGTGATAACAACAACCTCTACATACGCGTGAAGTCCTCGAAAGACTACGTGATGCGGAAGATGGCTCTCTTTGGATTTACCGTTTGGTTGGATCCTTCCGGAAAGAAAAAAGAGAAACTGGGATTGAAGTTTCCTACGGGTGCTGAGTCACAAGAGCGGCTCGATAGATTTAAAAACATTCCGCAAGAGAATTTGTCATCGGGTCAACGAGCGGATTTTCAAAAAGAAGTGAATCGTCAACTGATTGAGAACCTGGAGGCGCTTGAGTTGATCGGCTTGGCAGATAAACCCATCGGCAGCACGCGGTCAGGCATCATCAACGGCATTAAAGTGGGCATTGGCCTGAATGCAGAAGGAGCCTACGAATACGAAGCGGTGATTCCTTTTAAATCTTATCGTTTATCAAAGGCAAATATTGAAACGCTCGGAGTTGGATTTGAAACAGGAAAGTTTGTGATGCCGAAGGCAAAGACTCAGCCGGGTAGCAGTAATCCTCCGGGCATAGGTGGTTCTTCTAACATGGGCCGTGATTTTGGAAACCGCCCGTATGGAAATTCGCAACTCACGGTGCCCAGCAGCTCGTGGACCACAGTTAAATTAAAGTAGTTTATTCATCTATAGGACATGGCTGATCGCTATAGCCTCCGCGGAGTATCTGCCAGCAAGGAAGATGTGCACCAGGCTATTCGCCTGTTGGACAAAGGCCTTTTTCCAAAAGCATTTTGCAAAATAGTGCCTGATGCGCTCAACGGAGACGATGCGTATTGCACAGTGATGCATGCAGACGGGGCGGGTACAAAATCTTCGCTCGCCTATATTTATTGGAAGGAGACGGGAGACCTTTCTGTTTGGAAAGGCATCGCACAAGATGCCATTATCATGAATGTAGATGACCTGTTGTGTGTAGGTGCCACCGGCCCCATTTTACTTTCATCTACTATTGGGCGAAATAAAAATCTCATACCAGGCGAAGTCATTGCATCCATTATTAACGGCACGGAAGAAGTACTGGCCATGCTGCGCAATCATGGAATGGAAATCTATAGCACTGGTGGCGAAACAGCCGATGTAGGTGATCTCGTGCGCACCATTATTGTTGACAGTACCGTCACGGCCCGCATGAAGAGGAGCGAAGTAATCGACAACAGTCGCATCAAGGCTGGCGATGTAGTGGTAGGACTGTGTTCATATGGCAAAGCCACCTATGAAACGGAATACAACGGAGGTATGGGAAGCAATGGCCTCACCTCAGCACGTCATGATGTGTTTGCGAAGGAGTATTCGCAAAAATATCCGCAGTCATTTAATACTGAAGTGCCCGAGGACCTGGTCTACAGCGGTAAGTATAAAGTAACTGACACGCTCGAAAATGTACCAGTGAATGTGGGCAAGCTTGTACTATCACCTACGCGCACCTATGCACCTGTTATTGTTGAGGTATTAAAAGAATTGCGTTCGTACATACATGGCATGGTGCATTGCAGTGGTGGCGCACAAACCAAAGTGTTGCACTTTATTGAAGGACTGCATGTGATAAAGGACAACCTTTTTGAGATACCTCCGCTCTTTCAATTGATTTACGATCAAAGTGCCACCTCGTGGCAGGAAATGTACAAAGTCTTCAATATGGGTCACCGGATGGAGATTTATACTGATCAGGCTACTGCCCATAAGATCATACAAATCGCAAGCGGCTTTGATGTGGGAGCCAAGATCATTGGACGTGTGGAACCATTTTCCGGAAAGAAAGTGACCATTCATACTCCTCATGGTGTGTTCACCTATTAGTATTGAATTGAAGAAGAAAACCATTCTTGAAATTTGCCTTAGCAACGGAAACGGTGGATTAGAACTCTATTTTCATCGATGTGGTACACAGTTGAGGTCAAGGGGTTACAATGTCATCACTGTTCGCTCCGAAGGTACCTTTTTATCGAACTTGATTGAAAACAAACAAGTCAATGATCTTTTCCTTGCTCCAACGGCCCCTTGGAAACGTTGGCTCTATTTTCGAGCGGTTTGTAAGATCATTAAAACTTATAAGATTGACATTGTACATGCACATCACAAAGATGATTTACCCTTGGTGGCATTAGTCAAGACGTTTAGCCGAAAAAAGGTCAAGGTCTATTTCACTCGTCAGATGCCACTGCCACATCGCAAATTCGATTGGTATCATCGTTGGCTCTATGGCAAACTGGATGGCATGATTGCCATTACAGAGAAGCTAAAACAAGACATTTTAGAAAAAATACCCATTTCGCCTGGTCGTGTTCACCGACTGTATTATGGTGTCGCAGCGCCACCCATACTTGATGAGCAATGGACAAAAGACTTTTTATCTATTTCTCAACCGGGCGACTTTAATCTAGGGGTATTTAGTCGATTTGAATTTCAGAAGGGACAGCATACTGTCATTGAATCACTAAAGATGCTTCGCGATCGTGGCATACCAGCTAAACTCTACTTGGCGGGAAACGTAGCTGAAAAGGAATATGTGGAGTTTATAAAAAAGAAGATCACTGAGTATGCGCTGGATGAAGTGGTTTCATTTAAAT
>JAIENH010000041.1 GCA_019751475.1 Cyclobacteriaceae bacterium | reverse complement strand
GGCATAAGAGAAAAACTTTCGTTTGCAGGTGCTTTGCTCTTGATTCTACATCCTGTTCAATTTGTAAACGTACTCTGGATATTTCAGCAATGTGAATTGATACACCTCTTAATGGTGCTTATGTGTATCCGTATTTTTATAAGGATTTTAAGCTACAATCAAACGAAAGATTATATCAGCTTCCTATTATTACTATTCTTTCAACACTATTTATTTCCCAATGGCATTTTCTACTCACTTGGCTTTGCAATCTTAACTCTTTTTCATTTCAGCACTTTACGAAGTTATAAATTGCTGTGGTGGTGCATAGCCATATTTGCATTTCATGCTATCCAATTTTTTCTTTTATCACAATGGCTTAATGAAAATAGTACCACTACTATTTCTATTGGAATAATAACTAAACTCCACTTTTTACTGACTTTCGTATCAAATTCCATTGAAAGATTTTTAATACCAAACGCAACCCTCAGCAATAAATTCTGGATGAATATTCTTCCATTAGCAATTTTTGTTGCAATCATTTGGTTCGGCTTAAAGTTCATATCCCACAAAAAAACACTTTGGTTATTTATCGTATTAATGATCTCTTCTTCTCTTACTATCTCCATCTTTAGAAGTAGTCTTAGTGTAATTCCTTTTTACTATACCTCTCTCCACCTGCCATTCATCATCCTTCTTATAGCACCAATTTTTGATCAACTTTTATTTACCATGAGAAGTAAGGCAATACTAATTAACATTGCTGCTTTTGGTTCCATTATCATTCTTTTATGGCTTGATAGTTTAGGAAAAAAAATATTTATCACAAGAAACAACCTAAATAGGCTCAAAATGGAAGAAGCTTTGGTAAACACAGGACCCTATTTTCCATTTGATGATCCGGCTTTGGATCTGCCCAGCTATATTACTATCGATGGTAAATCCTCCAAAGAGACTGCGGTTCTTCTCTATCGCCAATTCAAATAGGTCTTCTTAAATGAATTTATCCAAACAGATACTTTTCATTTGTCCTTACCCGCACGGGCTATCACCCTCTCAGCGGTTTAGATTTGAACAATACTTTCAATTACTGAAGGACAATAATTACAGGATTGACGTTCAATCCTTTTGGTCAACAAAAGCATGGAATATTCTTTATCGGAATGGTTATTTCTTTTCAAAATTTTTAGCCCTATCGTCTGGTTTCATAAGAAGGTTTTTTTTGCTCTTTTCCGTTCCTCGCTACGATTTCATTTTCATTCATCGTGAAGTGGCGCCCATTGGGCCACCTGTGTTCGAATGGATTATTGCAAAAGTCTTTCGGAAAAAAATCATATTCGATTTTGATGATGCTATATGGATCGCCAACACAAGTCGGCAAAACAACATTGTCGAAAAATTAAAATTTCATCAAAAAGTAGGATTAGTTTGTACGTGGAGTTCAGTTGTAAGTTGTGGAAATGAGTTTCTACAACAGTTTGCTTTACAATACAATTCAAAATCAAGGGTTAACCCAACAACAATTGATACGCAAAACTTCCATATTCCTTATTCTAAATTTCACAATCCTCATGTGATAACCATCGGATGGACAGGTTCACACTCTACCCTTCAATATTTAAAGTTAATTGAAGGGCCTCTCAAAAAAATATTAGCCACTCACATCAATAGAGTTTGTTTTCTAGTTATTGCGGATCAACAGCCGATGTTGGATTTTCCATTCCAGTTCATCAGATGGAAAAAAGAAACTGAAATCGAAGATTTGCAGAAAATCGATATTGGTATTATGCCGCTTACCGATGACATATGGGCCCAGGGGAAATGCGGGTTTAAAGCCCTTCAATATATGTCACTTGAAATACCCGTTATAGCCTCACCAGTAGGTGTAAACAAATCTATCGTTGACCATTTGGTTACTGGGATCCTTTGCAGTGAGCCCGAGGAATGGGTAAATCAAATCGAATTCATAATCCAACACCCCGAACTACGCATCGCCATTGGTAAGGCTGGAAGAATAAAAGTTGACAAATTTTATTCCTTAGCCTCAAATTCTTCCAATTTTCTTACCCTATTTGAGTAATCAAGCATCAGGATAAACGAAGTGCAAATAAATGGGAGCACCGGTATTTTGTAGCGTGCAAGAGAGCCAAAATTGAAAGTTGAAACGCCCACTGCAAAGGAAAAGACTAGTCCGAATAAAAGGGTGAAAAGAATGTTTGGTTGGGTCAACGCAATAAACAATTTTTTGCCCTTTCTGAAAAGCACGACCACCACAAGTAAAGTCAGGGACAAGCTCTCAATAGAAGATAAGAGCATTAACGGGTTTCTCACTTCCCAGATATAAGGCCTAAACAGCGATACATTTATAGCCTGAGGAATAAGTCGCACAAGTGATTCAAAAGTACCATCCAGCGCTCCAATATCATATCCAGATCCCGCCTCGCGGCCAGTCCAGTAGCGTATATCATAAGCTGTTACTCTGGCTGTTTCCGAAATTTTCGCCAACGAATATCTGTCATCTCCTTCACCTACTTTATACATTGCATAGTAAGATAACAAAACAGCCGACCCGACTAGAAATGGTACCAGAAGTATTCGCAATACAGATGATCGAATAGCTTTCGTATTGACCGCTCCAATCCAAACAATTACTGCAGGTAAATATGCTTGAAGTATGAACTTTTTGATTGCATAAATTACGAACAAAGAACTTAATAGAAGTACTATGTTACCTAAGCCGTATTCTTTTTTAATAAATATCTTATAAATCTGATACGTGCTTATGCCAAGGCAAGCCAGTGTTATTGAGTCTTTGAGAATACCGCTACCCCAAAAGAAAACTGAAGGAATAAAAAATGCGACTATCGCTAGTGGTCTGTGCAAGTGTGGGTATTGTTCATAAAATGTAAGATAGAATTGCCACGCACCGATAAAACTTATAACAGCAAATAGAATGGCTGTGGCAGAATAAGTTGAAAATGTAAATAAATCAAAAATGCTGGCAAGCCGTATGACTGCGTACGAGTTAGGATCTCGGAAATAATAAATATCAGAAGCATATTGATAAATGTCTTTATACTGCACTCCATCAGCAAATAGTAGTTTTATTCCAAGCATCGGAGACTCAAGAAAGGCATGCCAAACAATTCTACTCCCGTATGTGTGATACATGAATGTATCACCTCCACCGTTGTAATAGAATTGATAAATCAAACCCAAGGAGATCGCTCCGAGTATTCGAGCAATTAATCCACTAAAAAAATACCTTCGATTAATTGAGTCAGTTACGTAGGGCCTTATTATGTAGGCCATAATAAATACTATTCCTAACAATAAGGGAGTAACGATCAAGTCTTTCAGTTCCACATCATTTATTTATACATTGTTGCAGCCAATCTTTGTAAACTTGAAAAAGCCCAGCATTTAACTCGATTGAATGGCGCCAACCAATCAATGAGAGTCTAGACACATCCATTAGCTTCCTTCGCGCGCCATCCGGCCTTGCGGCATCAAATTGAAGTTCTCCACCGAACTCCGCTATTCCGGCAATCATCTCAGCAAGTTCTCTTATGGAAATTTCAAATCCAGTACCCACATTGATAAAGCCAGGCTTATTAAACTGCTTCATCAGAAACAGACTCGCATCGGCCAAATCATCCACGTGCATAAACTCGCGTAATGGTTCTCCCGAACCCCACACAGTAACGGACGAGTTGCCATTTACCTTTGCTTCATGAAACTTTCGGATAAGTGCAGGTATAACATGCGAATTTTGAAGATTATAATTATCGTTTGGCCCATATAGATTACATGGCATTGCCGATATAAAATTACACCCGTACTGAGCACGGTAGGCATCGCACATTTTGATGCCAGTAATCTTAGCAATAGCATAGGGTTCATTAGTTGGCTCCAACAAACCCGTAAGCAGGTATTCCTCTTTCAGCGGCTGAGGTGCCATCTTTGGGTAAATACATGAACTCCCCAGGAAAAGCAATTTTTTAACACCTGACTTATACGATTGATGAATCACATTATTCTGAATCATCAGATTATCATACAAAAACTCAGCTCGGTAAGTGTTATTCGCGACAATACCTCCTACTTTGGCGGCCGCCAAAAAGACATATTCAGGCTTTTCTTCGCGGAAAAAAATTTCAACAGCCGTGGAGTCTCGCAGATCCAACTCAGATGAACTTCGCACAATAATATTTTCAAATCCTTCCTTCTGTAATCTTCGTACGATAGCAGAACCCACCATTCCCCTGTGCCCGGCTACATAAATTCGCGAAGTAGGCTGCATCATTCAATCGTTTTGTTAATGACAAAACCTCCCTTTGCGAGATGTATTTCCTTTTGGAAAAGTTGAATGTCTGACACCACCATCTCTTCCACCATTTTAGAAAGGGTATACGTTGGTTTCCACTTTAATTTTTTCATCGCCTTGGATGGATCACCAATTAACAAATCAACTTCGGTTGGGCGGTAATAACGAGGATCAACAGAAACAACGATTTGCCCGGGTCGAACTTTTACTTGTTTGTTCAAAATCTTAGTCGCCTTTGCGACCTCTTTCTCCCCTTTCCCTTCAAATTTTATCCCTATACCTGCAGCGTTGAAAGCCATTTCGCAAAATTCACGTACCGTAGTGGTAACACCAGTTGCAATTACAAAGTCCTCTGGTTTCTTCAGCTGCAGCATACGCCACATGGCGTCTACATAGTCTTTCGCATGTCCCCAGTCACGTTTCGCATTCAGGTTGCCAATGAAAATCCTTTCCTCCAGACCCAACGATATTTGAGCAACCCCGCGCGTGATCTTCCGCGTCACGAATGTTTCTCCCCTCAACGGGCTTTCATGATTAAATAAGATTCCGTTCACTGCATACATGCCGTAGGCTTCTCTATAATTAACGGTGATCCAATAACCATACAATTTTGCTACACCATAAGGCGATCGGGGATAAAAGGGCGTCTTTTCGCTTTGAGGAACTTCTTGAACCAATCCATACAACTCGGACGTACTGGCCTGGTAGATTTTTGTTTTTTTAGTAAGTCCCAATAGTCGTACAGCTTCGAGTATACGCAACGTGCCCACACCATCCGCATTAGCTGTGTACTCAGGCTCTTCAAACGAAACCTTCACGTGACTCATGGCACCCAGGTTATAGATTTCATCAGGCTGAACTTCCTGAATGATCCGGGTGATGTTCATCGCATCGGTCAGATCACCATAGTGAAGATGAAACCTGGATTTTTTCTCGTGCGGGTCTTGATAAATATGGTCAATGCGAGCCGTGTTAAGAAGAGATGATCTTCTCTTGATACCGTGAACCGTATAGCCCTTACTTAGCAATAGTTCGCTCAGGTAGGCACCGTCTTGACCGGTCACACCGGTGATAAGAGCTGTCTTCATGCGTCATTAATCTTTTTCAAGTTCTTTTAATCTGCGCTTTGCATCCTTGAAGGCTTCATCCTTGCGGCCAGCCTTACTCTTGGCCTCTTTAAAATATTTCTTGGCCTCAGCCTTATTGCCTTGCTTTTCAGCTATTTCACCCAACGCAATCAGCGAGTAAAGATAATAGCCAGAATCTGTTGCGCCCGTCTCTTCTGCATACTTTGTGGCGAGAAGATAATACTTCTGGGCTTCGTCAGGCTTGCGCCTGGCTTCTCCTAACTGCCCCAGAAAGAACGAAGCATAGCGGCCACTGGTGGCCTCATAACCTACCATACCGCTGTCAATGCGCATCAAAATTTCTTGCGAAACACGCTCCATATCGGTGAACATACCTCGCGAGTACAACGTCCGGGCATAGTAACGATGAAAATAAGGATTATCAGGATACGTCTTGTGGAGGTACTCTGCCAGCTGAAGGGCCTGCTCATGTTTGTTTTCATAGCTATTCCAGATGCGCATAAGCCATACCATTGCTTCCGTGCGCGTGTAGAAAGCATTGTATGATACTTCCCTCAATTGTTTTAACCCAAGCTGTTTATCGCCTTTGCGAAAAAACCAGAGCAAAGGCTTTAGCGCTGGATAATTCTCAGGCACCCACACAGAAAAATAATTGTACAGCGCATCACCAAAGAGCAACTCAGGGCTTAGGTAGTCTTTCTCCTTGCACTCTTCCAGGTAATTAAGCGCACGCTTACCCGCCACTGCCGCCTTCCGCCATTCTTTGCGATCTTCATCTGCATACAGCTCACCCTTGAATCCATACGCTGCGGCAAGAAAGAAAGCTGCCTCGATTCGATACTCTGGATAGTTATCATGAAGGTTATCAGCAATGCGGATGGTGCTGTCCATATAGGCCAAAAACCGTTCATCGTGCGCGTGGTTCTTAGGGTTCGGCACAATTTTCCACCATTCACTCAAGCCTAATAAAAAATAAGGCAGAGGGTGCCATTTGTATTTCTGCTTAAACCAACGGAACTGTTGCTCAGCTTTGTCAAACTTAAAGTTGTAAAGGTCGTTCAATGCCTGGGTAGACTCTAATTGCACAGTGATACTAGAGATAAGAATAATAGTGGTGTCCTTCTTCGATTGCGCTGCAATGGAGAAATTCCAAAGCAATAAGACCGCAAACAAAATTTTAGCTCTATCTTTCACAGCCGCAAAAGTAATACTCACCGCCCAGTAATCAGTATGGAAATTTCCTCCGGTCTCGACCCGTTCTTTTCAGCACCCAAGCGCCAGACTTTTTTGCTCATTTGCTTGACCACGCTTGTACTGCTGTTTGTGAAGAAATCTATGATAGAAAACGAAACGGCAGCATTTGAGTTCCTGGCAGATCAGCCTCAAGGTTCTTTTTTATATATCCGCAGTGCGTTGCAGTACGTTTCTATTCCGCTGATCTACCTGTGGAAGTTTACTGCCCTGGGCTTTGTTATTTGGGTGGGCTGCTTTCTTTTCGGATACCGGGTCACGTTTGCTCAATGCTGGGGCATTGTGATGGTAGCCGAGTTTGTATTCGTTATTCCTGAGTTGATGAAAATATTTTGGTTTCTGGTTATCCAATCTGATCCAAACTTTTATGACATACAAGCTTTCTATCCGTTGTCTGTTATGAATCTGGTGGATTACACAGAAATCTCCACTCGGTATGCCTACCCATTCAAAGCGCTAAATCTGTTTGAAATTTTGTACTGGTATGTGTTGGCACTGGGGATAAATTTCTTTGCCCGAAAAGGCATGAGGCCTGCCTGGAAAATTGTGCTCGGATTTTATGTTCCGGTATTTCTGCTTTGGCTATTGTTTTACACGATCGTGTACGATTGACAAAATCACTTCACCGGCTCATCTGGAAGTACTTCAATGTCGCGAATCAAAACTCGTTTAGCAATGGCCTGACCAGTCTTAGTAGCAGCCAGGCCGCCAAGAGCTGTCTCTTTGTAGCGCGTCTCCATGCTGGCACCAATTTCACCCATGGCTTCAATTACTTCGTCTACCGGTATCACGCTACTCACGTTAGCCAACGCAATTTGTGCCGAACTATTAGCGATGGCAGCGGCACTTGCATTGCGCACCACGCAGGGCACTTCCACGAGTCCTGCTACGGGGTCACACACTAAGCCAAGCATACACTGCACTGTGATCGCTACCGCATTAAAAATCTGATCGGTATTCCCGCCAAGGCAATAGACAATAGCGCCCGAACCCATGGCGGCAGCCCTACCAGTCTCTGCCTGACAGCCACCCACTGCTCCTGCAATGGACGCTTTCTGCTCCATAATCAAAGCTATGCCGGCCGCCAGTAGCATAGCTTCCAGAATTTTTTTATCTGGTATGTTGTGAATCTCCTGAAGCGTGAAGAGCACGCCCGGCATAATACCGCTTGCCCCCGCAGTAGGCGCAGCAACAATGCGCCCCATGCATGAGTTTACTTCTTTCGCGGCCAAGGCGCGTGATATCAACTGTTGAAATTCTTTTGAGAGAACAGCGGTAGGGTAGCGATATACTTTCTTTGCACCATTGTTAATCATGCCCGACCGTGATGTCATTTCCTCCTCAAGGCCGGTGTGCACAGCATCCTTCATCACACTCCAGGCGTTAGCAAGGCCTTCCCAGATTTGGGCCTCCGTCCTTCCCTTTTGCTCCTCCTCGTACTCCAGCACCACCTCTACCAGCGACAACTTTTGGGTTTCGCTGTAGCGTTTCCAATCCTCAAACGATTCAAATAAAAAGGCCATAATGGTATATCCATACGAAGTTAACCGTTTGATCACGTATTACAATTTTCCGTTGTGGAAAATCCTAAATTCGCCCCTATGAGGACGTGGTGCACCTTATTTTGCTTTGCGCTTGCCTTTGTTGCCAAAGCACAGGAAAATAATTTTTGGCAGGTGCTGGCCGAGGTGGGCTTTGAAAAAAGAAAAGACCCAGCGGGCTATACCCTCGATGTACCCATATTCTCCAGTACCTTAAAAAGTTGGAACGGAAAAAAGGTGCGACTCAAAGGTTTTGTTATTCCAGCCGGAGAGGTAGGCGACCCTAAAAAATTTATGCTTTCATCACTTCCGTTTAATGTCTGCTATTTCTGCGGAGCCGCTGGACCGGAGACAATCGTGCAAGTAGAGTCAACCGAACGGGTAGCATTCTCCAGTCGCCCGATTGTTTTAGAAGGTACATTGGTACTCAATGACAAAGACCCTGACTATCACATGTATCTTCTTAAATCAGCTCGTGTTGTAACTAATTTATAAATCCATGAAACTATTTTCTATCATCACTTTCTTGCTTGTCGCCCACATTGGTTTATCACAGTCAACTGACGAAATGACCATACGACAGATTTTTAACAAAGCTCTGTCGGAGGGTAAGTCATATCAAATGCTGGATTACCTCAGCAATAAAATTGGTGCCCGTCTGAGCGGGTCGCCTGGCGCTGCAGCGGCTGTGGAGTGGAGTCGGCATACTATGGAAGATCTCGGCTTTGATTCAGTGTGGTTACAACCGGTAATGGTACCTCATTGGGTACGCGGACAAAAAGAAGTTGGGCGCATTCTCAATTCAAAAAAAATGGGCACCGTAGAAGTAAATGTGTGCGCTTTGGGTGGCTCCATCGGCACGGGCCCTGAAGGCATCTCCGCTGGAATCATTGAAGTAAAAAGTTTTCAAGAACTCGCTCAGCTGGGCATCAAAAATGTGCAAGGTAAAATCGTGTTCTTCAACCGTCCGATGGATCCAAATCAGATTAACACCTTTGCCGCCTATGGAGGCGCAGTGGAGCAACGTGGCAGCGGTGCCTCCGAAGCCGCCAAATATGGAGCAGTAGCAGCCCTGGTGCGCTCCATGGGTTCAAACGTAGATGATGCGCCACACACCGGTGGTATGCGCTATGCTCCGAATGTCGCAAAGATCCCCGCGCTCGCCATCAGTACCCGGCATGCCGAATTGCTAAGCAAATTATTGAAGGACGATAAATCACTTCAGTTTTACATGGAGTCGCATTGCGAAATATTGGAAGATGCTCCCTCGTATAACGTAATCGGTGAACTTCGGGGCGGAGAGTATAAAGATGAAATCATCGTGGTGGGTGGTCACCTTGACTCATGGGATCTTGCGCAAGGTGCGCATGATGATGGTTCGGGATGCGTGCAATCTATTGAGGTGCTACGAATATTGAGTTCGATGGGCTATAAGCCAAAGCGAACGATTCGTGCGGTTATGTTTATGAATGAGGAAAATGGGCTGCGCGGTGGACTGAAATATGCCGAAGAAGCTCAGAAGAAAAAAGAAAAACATCTGGCAGCCATCGAGTCTGACCGGGGCGGTTTTACACCTAGGGGTTTTACCATCAGTGCCGAGGAGGCTGCGCGTAAGAGGATACAAGCCTGGAAACCCTTGTTAGAGCCTTACGGATTGGCTGACTTCAGCCAGGAAGGTGGCGGTGCTGACATTGGTCCACTTGCGAACCAGGGCACAGCACTTATTGGCTTTTTGCCGGATTCTCAACGGTACTTCGACTACCACCATACCGCGATCGACACGTTTGACAAGGTAAACAAGCGCGAATTAGAGTTAGGCGCAGCCTCTATGGCATCAATGGTTTACCTGCTTGACAAGTATGGACTGAAGTAAGCTAGCCGTTTTTCCCCTATTTCCTGTCAAAAACCTTTAACCTCGGTTACCCAAAACCGGGGAAAGGGATTGATTTGATACGACAAATAATTCTATCTTCACAAGAATCATACACCGGGTCACATGAAGTTGCGGTTTATTCTATTCATTGTTTTAGCCTTTGCGGGATGGTCTTCCGCCTACGCCCAACGCTACCTATGGGGCATGACGCCTTCAGGTGGATCGGATGACAAAGGAGTGATTTTTAAGATCCAGGATGATGGCACCGGATATTCGTTGCAGCATAGTTTTACCATTGACGTACCAGGAGCTCTGCCTCAAGGCTCCCTCTGTCTTGCGGGTGGTAAGCTCTACGGACTAACATCATCTGGTGGTGCCAATAATCAGGGAATATTGTTTGAATACGACCCCGCCACCGAAGTATTTACAAAGAAGGTTGACTTCTCTCCGAGTAACGGCTCTTATCCTAATGGAAGCTTGGTATTGGCTTCTGATGGAAATCTGTATGGCATGACGTATTCAGGTGGCCTTAATGATGTTGGGGTTATTTTTCGATACAACCCGACCACCAGTTCCTATTCAAAGTTATTCGATCTGTCCTCCGCCAACGGAGGTAATCCACTGGGAAGTTTGATTCAAGCAGCGAATGGACTGATTTATGGTCTTAC
>JAIENH010000073.1 GCA_019751475.1 Cyclobacteriaceae bacterium | reverse complement strand
ACAGATGACTCATACGCAATGGAAGACGTTGGCACTATGACGCACCGTCAATTTTTACAATCATTTTTAGGATCAGCTCGCGGAGGGAAAATTGAAGAACAACTTAGTAAAGCATTTAACTTCGCTCCTGATGCACCAGAGTTAGAACGCTTTCGATGGTCAGGATTGTTTAGTGATGAACTTGTAGGATTAGAAAAAGGAACACCGGCACAAGTACTCGAGCATATTCTAAATAAGCGTTGGAAGTTAGGCCCCGATGATCGCGATCTCATTGTGATGTGGCATCGATTCTGTTTCTTAAAAGGAGGGAAGGAAAAAGAAATTCAAGCCTCGCTGGTGGCAACTGGTGAAGATGCCATTCATACAGCTATGGCTAAAACGGTGGGCCTTCCCCTGGCTATTGCCGCTCGACTGCTATTGGAAGGGAAAATTTCAAGTCGAGGAGTGATGGTGCCGGTGCAATCGGAAATTTACAGTCCCGTGTTGGAAGAGCTAAAGAAATTAGGTATCGCGCTTGACGAACGCGAAGTTGCTTAGTCAGATTTAGCTTTCGACTGCTCGTAACCTTCATCGATCAACAAATCATAACCTTCAGCCGCAGACACGGCCAGTTGATCGCATCGTTCGTTTTCCGGATGGCCTGCGTGACCTTTGATCCACACAAATGAGGGTTGATATTTTTTGTGTAGCGGGATATATCGTTTCCAAAGGTCGGGGTTGGCCTTGTTTTTAAAATCTTTTTTCTCCCAGCCCCACAGCCAACCTTGCTTCACAGCCTCTACCACATATTTTGAGTCAGAGTAAACTGTTACCGGGATGCCCAATTTTTTTATTGCGCTCAGACCTTCAATCACTGCTAGCAATTCCATACGGTTATTCGTAGTAAGTCGGTAGCCCTGGCTGAGTTCTTTTTCATGGCCGCCAAATTTCAGAATAGCTCCATAACCTCCCGGCCCTGGATTGCCTTGCGCAGCACCATCTGTGTAGAGTCGGATCATTCGCCAGCTTGTTTTAAAATGTCTTTCTCTACTTCTTCTGAAAAGCGGAGTCCAGCGTCTCGCAATTTCCTTACGATTGGTCTTATAGACCCAATTGTTTTTTCTCGTTTAGCTTTCACTAAGACTCCCAATGTACCAGTAAAACTTACCTTCAGTGACTTTGCAATTTTTCTTGCTTTTAAGTCATCAAGAATAACCACTGATCCAGGAATATCTAAGGCAAGAGTCAGTGCTGAAGCCTCTCCCGGATCTAATTTTATTTCAAGTTCTTTTTGCAGTGTTAAATTTTCAGATTTCCTTACCAGTATCCAATCGGGCAATCCGCCTCCAAATTCTTCTACGATCTCTGGAGATACAATTACCTCTCGATAAATTTTTTGCAACAGTGAGAGTTCATTAATTTTTTCCAATACAACGAGACAACTGGTATCTGGAATTGCGAGATCAGGCATGCTCTACGTCAGAACGAAGATCTTCTATTGATTCACTGAAAAGTGAGAAACCGTACTTCCCCATGGATTCTAAAAATTCCCTTTTGCTTATGCCCACAAGACCCGCTGCCTGACCTGACGATAGCTTTGATTGCTGGTAGAGTTGACAAGCAATTATCATCTTGACATCAAATTCAGAGAGTTCAACAGAATCTGGAAGATCGAGTGTGAGTCGTTTCATTTATTAAAATTATAAAATTTTAGCCTAAAAGCAGGTTGCTCTTAATGATCTTGACGGCAATAGAGAGCAGAATAACCCCAAACACCCTGCGCAACACGGCAAAGCCTGACTTCCCGATTTTTTGCTCAAGCCATGAACTGGCACGTAATACGATGTAAACAATCACAAGATTCAGCACGATACCTACGAGGATGCTGCTTTCTTCATAAACGGCACGAAGCGATAAAATAGTAGTGAGCGTTCCAGCACCTGCAATAAGTGGAAAGGCAATGGGTACAATAGAGCCTGTACCTTTTGCATCCGGGTCGTCTTTGATCAATGTGATACCGAGGATCATCTCCATAGCGATGATGAACATAACGATGGAGCCAGCCACGGCAAACGAACCAACATCCAGTCCAAACAATTTTAAAATGGACTGCCCCAGATATAGGAAAGCAACCATGAGTACTGCTGCAATAATCGTAGCTTTCTCTGCATAGATGCGACCTTCGCGCTTGCGAATGAGTATAATAAACGGTATCGACCCCACGATGTCAATAACGGAAAACAAAATGAGTGTGACGGAAAATATTTCCTTGTAATTCATAACTGTATTAAACCGAACAAAATTAAGGAAAACATAGCGTAGCGCGTAGGATGATAAAATTATAACGGGGAAAGGTTGGTTAGCCCCTATTTGTTGTAAATTGCAAAATGTATTTTATTCAGGCATGAGAATAGTTCTGTTCATAGTTATACTGATAAGACTTGTCTTTGTTGTTGAATTTGCGAGTTCTGACCAGTTTGACCTCTTTTCTATAGAGTTAGCCGAATCTGAATCTGAGGATACTGATAATCAAACACAAAAATGCGCTGACGAATTTTTGCAAAATTCTTTGAGTCACACACGCCTTGGCTTTGCAAATCGGTTCAGCTATGGTCTGCATACAGTACAAATAGAGGAAGCACGCTTCAAAGAAATACTCTCACCCCCGCCACAAAGCAAGTGATCGCTCTAGTAAGCGAATTTGTCTGCCAGTCGCTATTTTGTCTTTAATCTCTAATCAGTTTACTGTTTACATGGCTACGAATGATTTCCATAAGTTGAAGTCCAATTTACCATTTGACTTATCCGCCTCCATTGTTGTCTTTCTGGTGGCGTTGCCTCTGTGCCTGGGCATTGCCCTCGCTTCTGGTGCCCCCTTGTTTTCCGGCATCGTTTCGGGTGCGATTGGAGCAATTGTGGTAGGCGCTCTAAGCAGCTCTCCGCTAAGCGTAAGTGGTCCGGCAGCTGGACTAACATCCATAGTGTTTGCAGCTATACACGATGTAAATTCGTTTCCGGTATTTCTGAGTTGTGTGGTAGTGGCGGGGATTTTTCAGGTCTTATTAGGAGTATTTAAAGCTGGGGTAATTGGTCACTTTGTTCCCTTGTCGGTAATACGGGGTATGTTGGCCGCCATCGGGCTGATCCTGATCTTGAAACAGGTGCCACATGCAGTTGGATATGATGTCGATTTTGAAGGCGATGAAAATTTTTATCAATCCGATGGGGAGAATACATTTAGCGACATTACGCAAGCGTTGAGTTACTTTTCGGGTGGGGCAGTAATCATTGCCATTATATCATTAGTAGTGCTAATTTTTTGGGATGGTAAAGCCATCAAGAGACATCCATATCTTAAAGTGGTTCCGGGCCCACTCATCGTTGTGATTGTGGGCGTACTCCTCAATAGTTTATTCGTAAATTTTTTTCCAGCTCTTGAGTTAAAGGCCGCCCATATGGTGTCTTTTAGTGGATTGTCAGGCGAAATAAATATTATGGACTTATTCACGTTTCCTGACTTTTCCCGGCTTGCCGATCCGATGATTCTTCGCATTGCTATTTCACTTGCCTTAGTGGCAAGCCTTGAGACATTGCTAAGTATTGAGGCGGCAGATAAACTTGATCCACATCACAGAATTACCCCTTTAAATCAAGAGCTAAAGGCTCAAGGCATTGGCAATATGGTAGCTGGATTGATGGGTGGCTTGCCCGTAACCTCTGTCATTGTTAGGACCTCGGCCAATGTAGCCGCTGGAGCGAGATCAAAACTATCAACTATTTTTCATGGGATTTTGCTGATTACATCAGTCATTTTGTTCCCCACTATTCTTGAGAAAATTCCCTTAGCGTGTCTTGCCGCTATTTTGATTGTAATCGGATATAAACTTGCATCCGTTACCATATTGAGAGACATGATCAAAAGAGGATATGTTCAGTTAATACCTTTTTTGACCACCATCATTGCCATTCTCTTCTCTGACTTGCTCACGGGTGTTTTTATTGGTTTGTTGGTTGCGGTCTTCTTCGTTATTAAGTCAAATTTCAAGTCGGCAATCCTAGTTATTGACGATGGAGGAAAGTACCTCTTAAAATTTACCAAAGACGTATCATTTCTTAATAAGGCGGCATTCAGGCTGGCAATTGAAACAATACCAAGGGGTTCTACCGTTATAGTAGATGGTTCACATGCTCAGTTTATTGATCAAGACATCATAGCCTTACTAGAAGATTTTATTAAAAGCGCCCCAATTAAAAATATCTCCGTTGAATTGGTAAAATCGAATGGGGCGAAAAACGCATATTTTAGACCTTAATACTTAGCAGTAATCACATCAATATGAAGTCTTACGAAAAACTTTTACTTGAAAACAAGGGATGGGCAAAACAGCACTTGGAAACCGATAGTGAATTTTTCCTTCGCCTCTCGAAGTTGCAAACACCCGAGTTCTTATGGATTGGGTGCTCTGACAGCAGAGTGCCTGCAAACGAAATTACTAACACGGCACCAGGAGAGATATTTGTGCACCGCAATATTGCCAACCTTGTCGTCCATACAGATTTAAACTTGTTAAGTGTATTGCAATATGCGGTGCAGGTACTGAAAGTCAAGCACGTGATTGTATGTGGTCATTATGGTTGCGGAGGAATAAAGGCTGCCATGACACACAATGATCTTGGCTTGATAAATAAATGGCTCCGAAATATAAAGGACACCTATCGCATTTATCGCGATGAACTTGAAGCAATATCCAATGAGGAAGAAAGAGCAGACAGGCTTACCGAACTAAGTGTGGGAGAGCAGGTAATGAATCTTGCAAAAACCTCGATTGTTCAACATGCATGGAAAGAGGAAAATAGACCTACCCTTCATGGATGGGTTTATGGACTTAAAGATGGTATCTTAAAGGACCTTGTAAGGATGGAACCGAACACCCCTCTGGACCCGATCTACCAGTATGACATTCCCTAGAAGTAAATCTGGTACTGTAGTACAACCTGTTTTTTTGTGCTGCCTTCTTTGATCAAGTCGGAGCCAACCTCCATGTAAACTGGACGAACTTGAAGGTCAAGTGTAAGCTTGCTGGTATGTCCCTTAATTAGCCAATTAATACCCAAATTATAAACGCTCATCAGTTTATTAAGCCTTTCATAGTCTGAACCCTGATAGGCGAAATATGGCATAAGGGTACCATTGCCTTTCCCCAAAAGATCTTTTTTCATCTTATACCCAATCTGGCCATAAATTACCTGACCAGTTCCAAACATGGGGAATGCATTTCCATAACTCCCGGCTTGAGAATTTTGTATACCTGCTGCCCCATTAGCTGGATTCATGATGCCGTTATACCTCAGGTATCTGCTTCCATAATCAGTCTTGAAAAATCCAAGATATGCGTTCACAGATGTGCTTTTTTCTTGGTTCAAAGGGGAGTCATAAAAAATGGCTACCGACCATAGATTCATATCATAGTAGCTACGGATCGGGTCTGCATTAGGGTCAGGGTTTGTGTTTGACCCCGTCCACAAGGCACTTTTTTGTGTGATGAACCCGGCTTCGAGGTTAAATATTTTCTTTGCTCCGAGATAGGTCCCCGTCATATAAGGTGTGATGTTTGATTCTTTTTCTAAAAAATTCCATACTAAAAGAGCTTGGTACTGCTTGCGATGGTTGTCCCAGGCAAAGTTTGCATTTGTTGGATGGATGCCTGGCTGTGGTTGGCCGTTGGAGGTTACAGGGAATGGATCACTAAGTATCAAACGGTAGTCGAGTTTTCCAACCTGGCCTCGAGCATAGACACTTAGCTTTCGGGAGAACTCATCTGTTTGGTCTACAGTGGCTTGGGCAAATATCGGTACATCCATAGTCATGATAGTGCTCACACTGGGTTGACTGAAGCGAGAAAGTCCGTTACTAATCGTCAACCCTGCTCCGAGGTGCAGTTTTTCGGAACCCTTAAAAACCTTGTATTCTCCCAAAGCATCGTGAAAGAAAACTTGGTTCTTCCTGTTTCCTGTGTTGGATGAGTTTTGACCTGCGAGGTAGTTAAAATTATTCTGCCCAAATTGTAAATAGAAAAACAAATGATCGGATAGTTGACCGTACAATTGCAAACGCGTTCTGCGCAAGCCGATATCAAAAGTTTCGATGGCCGGGTCGCCTAAAACAGTGGTGCCTGGATTGCTTTCGTTGTAACGAAGCCATATTTGATTCAAAATCGTTGCCTTAATAAAGTGGCTTCCGTTTTTGTTAAGCCGAAGCCTCAATTCCTCAACGGCTATGGAATCAGTAGATACCTGGCCTATTACTGTCGAGATGTGAATAACGCAAGTAACGTGTAGAATGTATTTAAGTATTTGTCTCATTGTCGCAGGCTCGCCATCAAACTATCTACAGAAATAAAACTTAATCTTTATAATTTTTCAGATAGTAGCTTCTTTTCGTGTTCGACAGTCAGAAGAAAATCTTCGGCAAATTTCACTAAGGCTTTGATTTCATCGGGCTCAAGAAGTTCACGTTTTTTGTAAAAAATAAGCCTGTGCTTATGCGACTCGATATGCATCTCTTCATGATTTTCGAGGAAGCTGACCAGCGTCCTGGTAAAAAAATGCCTGACCGTGGGTTCATCCACGCTGCGCAAATAGTATTTCTTCGAAAACTCAGGATAGTCTGCAAAGTCAATGTCTTTACCCGAGACGGTCTCAAATAGTTTGGACCAAAGACCCTCTGGCTCGAGTGCAAAATCAGGCACGGGAAAATCTAAATCAGATGCCTGAACAATTGTAATTTGTGTTTCGTTTCGGTCTTGCAAGGCTCCTTCCTGCAAGGTGATATCAGACACTTCAATTTTTCCAGATTCATTGTATTGAACAAGAATGTTTTCTTCGTATGGAATTCGATTGCCTAGTTGGATGGGAAAGTCTTTGTATTTGAGCGAAGTCTTCACTTTCTGAGGGAAATATGTGTACTCGCTGTTGTCTGCAAACTTGCGGAGTTCTGTTTGTCGTGGACTCAATTTCACTTCGAATCTTGCCTGGCTTCCAGGCGTAAGTTTACGTGTGGCAAGGGGATGGTTAGAAAAATGTTGAAAGTAATCAAAACCTTGCACCGCCAGTTGCCCTCCGCTAAGATGATATTCTTCTTCAAAATGGTGCAGGAATTCCATAAAAGAATGATCAACAATTTTAGCTTCTGAAAAATTAATGATCACCTTTTTGCCGGGCTTAATGCGAGCGAACATTTTTTTGAAACCAATGAGATTGGAGAATATGGCGGCTTCTCGGACGGCAATTGAATAGACGGAATCAGTTTCTGAAATTACATAGTGGGGTTTAAACAAACTCTTGAGGGGTGCACCATTTAAACGATGGAAAAAGAATTTCACCAGAATACCAACCCCAACCCCCACTAGCAAATCGGTGGCCAATGTGGCAATGATGGTAATGACGAAGATGGTAAGTTGTTCGGCCCCAATCTTGTATGTCTTAAAAAATTCATTTGGAGACGCCAGACGATATCCCACTGATATCAGTAAAGCCGCCAACGCTGCATTAGGAATCATTTCTATGAATGGAGTAAAAAGTAGCATTGCAATCAGCAGAAAAGCACCGTGAAAAAAATTACCCCATTTTGTTTTTCCACCGAAGTTTATGTTGGCAGAGCTTCGGGCTACTTCTGAAATCATGGGAAGCCCACCCAGTAATCCGGCCAATAGGTTACCGCCACCAACCGCTACAAGATCCTTATTGGGATTAGACTGCCTTTTCCAAGGATCAAGGCTATCCATTGCCTTTACAGTTAATAATGACTCTAAACTTCCCACGAGTAAGAGCATGATTACATACTTCCAAAAGACGAACGTTCCGATAGCAGAAAAATCTGCGTTAAAACTTATGTTATCCCAGAAATCACCAATCGTTACCAAATCGAAAGCAGGTTCTGTGTGTCTGAAGTCCATGAGGGTCGTCATCGGAACCGCCACCAGCAAGACAATTAATGGGATGGGTATCTTCTTAATGTATTTACCTTTTATGAAGGGCATTCCGAAAATAATCACCAGGCTAATCAAGCCCACCAGCGTAACCCGGGGATCTTCGTGGTATAAAGAATCAGGAATAAGCTCAAACAATTCAAGCGTACTGAGCCCTTTAAGCGTAGATGGATCAATGCCCAGCAGTATATGTATCTGTTTGGAAAAGATTATCAAACCAATGGCTGCCAACATTCCATGTACTACAGAGTGAGGAAAGAAGTCGCTAAGTGCTCCAAATCTTAAGTATCCGAAAGCCATCTGCAGTACTGACGCAACTACGATCACACCAAGGGCAAGGTGCCAACCTTGGGTGCCTCCTCCCAGCTCTGTCACGGCTCCAGCACAAATGGTAATGAGACCGGCAGCGGGTCCCTTAATTGTTAATCTTGACCCAGCGAAGAAGCTAACCACCAGTCCTCCGATCATGGCAGTCAAGACTCCCATAGCAGCGGGAAACTCGCTGGCCTTGGCTATTCCAAGACTCAATGGCAAGGCAAGCAAGAAAACCAAAAAGCCGGAAATCGCATCACTGCGCCAGTTTTGCTTGAGGCCTTCAAGACCGTCTTTGGGGATTTCGAGCGTTTTCATGAAGAATGGACAAACGCTTGGCGTTTGATTAATGGTTAGGTTTGGTAATGTAGCACGCTTGTCCTTCCCGAATTGAAGATTTTATTCGAAAAATTTTCTTTAACTGCTCTGGAAGAGATTCTTATCTACTTTAACAGTTCGTTATTTATGATTGTGATACCGCTTATGTCATTACATTGGTGGTTTATCTTTTTTTATTTCAAATTGATTCTGATTCATAAGAATCTTTTCGCCTAACCACCCCCGATGAGCCACACGCCTCACACTTCGTCCGTTGGCGCGCATGCCGGTGATAGTAAAACTATTAAGTTTGATGAGCATGCTGTTTTGCACGAGTTGAAGCATTACTTGCCGGCACAAGCCTCGCTCAAAGATTTTATTCATCATAATACACTACACGCTTTTCAGAATTTGAAATTTTACGATGGGCTGAGAGCAGCCTCTGAAAGGTTTGGATACAAAGTGTCGCTCACATTAAACGAATATCGTCAATTCTATGCCGATAAGCGTATTCGCGAAGATATTTTGGATCGCGTCATCCGCGAACAAAAAGGAGAGCAACACTGGGCAGCCTGGAAGGAAAAAGTAACTAAAAGAAAATACAGAGCACCTGGTACACCGCGTATTGGCGCTCTGCGGTCTAACTGGAAACGCTACTACCAGATCGACCTTGACTCCATGGTGCAGCCCATTCTTTTCCGCATACTTTGCAGCTATCTCGATCAGGGCATTGCCATCTGGAATTTTCCCGAAAAGGAGCTTGGCTTTTTGGGAGCGCTTCGCGAATTGGAGAAAAACGGATTCTCCAGCTTCTTTCGCCACAAGCGGGCTACGGAGTTGTTATTGAATACGGATTGTAAAATAGCCGACCTGCTTCATTTTCTAGTTGGCGATGAAGCCTATTTCAAACAGTACCTCTTTGATCAGCAGTTTGCTCATCAGGGCTGGTCAGGGATGGTATCGGTTATCGAAGACATGCCGGGGACGTTGCTAGACTCCCGGAAGATTTCTGTCCACGATTTGATCATATTTGAGTTGTTGCTGGAGATTGACGCACTGGACTTTCACTTCAATCGCAAGTGGACACCTCTCAGCGCTCGCCTCGTAGACAAACCTGTAGACTTATTTGCTGAAGTGCAAGAAACAGAATTGCACCAGGTGTTGTATCTCTGGCAGTTAGCATTTGAATGGTCGTACTACGATCAAGTACTGGCAGGTCTTAGGCTGGAAAAGAAAGACGCACACATACAGCAGTCAAAAAGTTTTCAAGCTTTGTTTTGCATCGATGACCGCGAGTGCTCCATGAGGCGGTACATTGAAAAAGCTGATCCCCAATGTGAAACGTTTGGCACACCTGGTTTTTTCGGGGTGGAATTTTTCTTTCAACCCGACCAGGGAAAATTTTATACGAAGTTGTGCCCTGCACCTGTCACACCTAAATATTTGATCAAAGAATTCGGTTCAAAGAAAAAACTGGAAATAGATGCCGCTTTCTCCAAGCACTCGCATTCTTTTTACAGCGGATGGATTATTTCGCAGACGCTTGGTTTTTGGTCTGCTTTCAAATTATTTCTAAGCATCTTCAAGCCTGCTATGGGCCCGGCCACGGCCTCTTCGTTCAAACACATGGACAAAGTAGCCAGCCTTACGATTGAAAACAAAGACCTCAACGACCGCGAAAATGACTTGCAGATTGGCTTCACCGTGGAAGAAATGACTAACCGAGTGGAGTCGCTGTTGAAGAGTATCGGGTTGGTGAAAGATTTTGCTCCGCTGGTTTATGTGGTAGGCCACGGTTCCAGCAGCGTAAATAATCCGCACTATGCAGCCTACGATTGTGGTGCCTGCTCCGGCAGAGCTGGTTCTGTCAATGCGCGTGCCGTGAGCGCTATGGCCAATCATCCGCGTGTACGCGAACTGCTGATCACTCGTGGAATTACTATTCCTGATGAAACACAGTTTGTAGGTGCCTTGCACGACACTACGCGCGATGAGATTCAATTCTTTGACGAGAACATGTTGTCACGGCACAATCTGGAGCGGCATGAGCACAACGAAACGTTGTTTGCT
>JAIENH010000196.1 GCA_019751475.1 Cyclobacteriaceae bacterium | reverse complement strand
TGCTGCTGGCCATTACCACCAGTGGCAATTCGGCCAACGTGCTACAAGCAGCCCGTGTGGCGCGTGAAAAAGGCATGACGGTGGTGGCCCTTACGGGAAACAGTGGTGGCAAGCTGGCACCGTTGGCGGACATTGAGATACGCGTGCCGTACTCTGGCTATGCCGACCGCATCCAGGAAGTACACATTAAAATCATTCATATCTTGATCCTGCTGATCGAGAAGCAATTGGTACACTAAATTGCGGATATTTCTATCTTAGCGTTGCGTTGATTTTGTTTTTAAAATTCCCCCGGCTTGTTCCACCTCGGCCTGTGTCCTCGCAGGCCGAAAACAAATGCAGTAATTTGACGGTGGCTTGTGCGGACACAAGCCACGGTGAGAGTGATAGCGAGGAATTTTATTTTGAAATCAACCTTCATTAGATAAAGTCAGACATGGTAGCCAAAACCTTTGGAAGTGCTGTTCATGGCGTGGATGCGCGGACGATCACCGTGGAGGTGAACGTCACGCAAGGGCAACACCTATATATCAGCGGCCTGCCCGACACCGCGGTGAAAGAAAGTGAGCACCGCGTGGAGTCGGCCATGAAGACGGCCCACTATTTTATGCCGCGCAACAAAGTAGTGGTCAACCTCGCCCCGGCTGATATTCGCAAAGAAGGAAGCGCCTATGACCTGCCTATGGCGTTGAGCATCTTGCAAGCCTCAGCCCAGATGAACGGCAACGACCTGGAAAAGTATGTGATCATGGGTGAGCTGTCGCTGGATGGTGTGCTCCGGCCCATCAAAGGGGTGCTGCCGATTGCCATTCAATCGCGAAAAGAAAATTTCAAAGGCTTTATTCTGCCCAAAGCGAATGCCCGCGAGGCAGCCATCGTCAACAACCTCGACATCATTGGTGTGGAGACGTTGCGCGAAGCCATCGATTTTTTTGAAGGCAAACAGAAAATTGAACCGTTGGTGGTTGACACGCGCGAAATCTTTCAAAGCAAACTCAATCACTACGATGCTGACTTCAAAGACGTGCAAGGCCAGGAGAACATCAAGCGAGCGCTGGAGATCGCAGCGGCCGGTGGCCATAACGTGATCATGATTGGGCCACCCGGTGCCGGCAAAACAATGCTCGCCAAACGGTTGCCAACTATTCTGCCTCCCTTGTCCCTGAGCGAAGCACTAGAGACAACGAAGATTCATTCCGTAGCTGGCAAGATTGGTAAGGATGCTTCGCTGCTTACCACCCGGCCATTTCGTTCACCGCACCATACTATTTCTGATGTAGCATTGGTAGGTGGAGGAGGTAATCCGCAGCCGGGGGAAATTTCTCTTTCGCACAACGGTGTGTTGTTTTTGGATGAACTGCCGGAGTTCAAACGCACTGTACTGGAAGTGATGCGCCAGCCCATGGAAGAACGGAAAGTGACTATCTCGCGGGCACGCGTCTCCATCGACTACCCGGCTAACTTTATGCTGGTGGCCAGCATGAACCCGTGCCCGTGTGGCTACTACAACCATCCGGAGAAAGAATGCGTGTGTGCCCCGGGCGTGGTGCAGCGTTACCTAAGCAAGATCAGCGGGCCGCTACTTGACCGCATTGACTTGCACGTGGAAGTGGTGCCGGTGAGTTTTGATGAGATGACGGCCCAACGCAAAGCGGAGACCAGCGAACAAATCCGCGAGCGGGTAGTAAGAGCGCGCGAGATACAAAGTGAGCGTTTCAAAGACCAGACGAGCATTTACTGCAACGCCATGATGCCGAGCAACATGGTGAAAGAAATTTGTGTAATCAACGAGGCGGGCGTGAAGTTATTAAAGACGGCCATGGAGCGACTGGGGCTGTCGGCCCGGGCGTATGATCGTATCTTAAAAGTATCACGCACCATTGCTGACCTGGCCGGCACCGCAGAGATCAAGACTGAACATTTGGCGGAAGCTATTCAGTACAGGAGTTTGGATAGAGAGGGGTGGGCGGGGTAGAAAAAGTTCTCGTTGTATGCAAGTACAAAATATTCAAAAACGAATTTATGAGCTAGACGGTCAGCGTGTCATGCTTGATTTTGATTTGGCGCTGCTTTATGAAGTTGAGACTCGTGTGTTGAATCAAGCTGTAAAGAGAAATATTGACTTGTTTCCAGAGGATTTTCTCTTGCAATTGACTCCTACTCAATGGGCCAAGATGTCATCACAATTTGTGATGACATCACCATCGAAAAGACCTAAAAAATCACTTCCTCTTGTGTTTACGGAGCATGGCGTAGCAATGCTCGCCAATGTATTGAAGAGCAAAAAAGCAAGACAAACCAGTGTTACGATTATCCGCGCATTTATAACATTGAGGCAGTATGCTATTTCTCATAAAGGACTCGCAACCAAATTGAGTGAATTAGAGAAAAGATATAACAAGCAATTCAAAGACGTTATGACGCAATTAATTACCTTCTTAAAAAGGATAATGATGAAATTGAATATCCAAAAAGAAATCGTGTGGGGTTTAAGATGGGGACTCAGAATGAATAGTCTACAATTGTAAAATGAAGAAAACAATCCTCCTTTACTCATTTGCGCTTGCTTTCCTGGTGTTTGCATTGAAATTTCTGGAGTATCGCTACTTCGTGCATGATGTGTCGCTGGAGTTTTACATTGGCATCCTTGCCATTTTCTTCACCACCCTCGGCATCTGGGCGGGGTTGCGGCTCACACGCAAGAAGGTAGTCATCGTGGGGCCGGAGTTCACCCTCAACGAAGCGGAACTCCATCGTTTAGGCATCAGCAAACGTGAACACGAAGTGCTCGAACTCATGGCCCGTGGCCTCAGCAACCAGGAGATTGCCGACAGGCTTTTTGTATCGCTTAACACCATCAAAACCCACATCTCTAACTTGTTTCTAAAACTGGAAGTGGGCCGCAGAACGCAAGCCATCCAAAAGGGCAAGGAGTTGAGGCTGATTCCCTAAGATTTAAATAAACCGTACTTTAGGCAGACAGAGAGTGTAATGAGCCAATTCTAGCGTCACCTCTATGTACTATTTCACCCCCGTTTTCCAAAATCACCCGTTCGGGTGAAGGTTTTTGGCCTCGCCAGCCCTTGTTTTGGGTCAACATCAAAAACAAAATCCTATGAGAAAAATCGTACTTATTTATGGTTTGATAGCAGGGGTCATTGTGGGCGCCATGCTGATTATTACGGTGCCGCTCTATGAAAAAGGTACCCTCGACTTTGAAAATGGTGAACTGCTTGGCTACTCCACCATGGTGGTGGCCTTGTCGCTGGTATTTTTTGGCGTCAAGTCATTTCGGGATAATTACCAAAACGGGACGATCACTTTTTTGAAGGGTTTGCAGGTTGGCTTGTTGATTACGCTGGTAGCCAGCCTGGTGTATGCTACGGCCTGGGAAATTTGTTACCACAACATGGCCGACACCTACGTTCAGAAGATGGAAACATACTACTATGACAAAATGAAAGCGGAGGGTGCCACTGTTGAAGAATTGGAAAAATCGAAGACGCAGTTTGAGATGTATAAGAATAATTTCTTGATGAGATTTAGCATCACCGCTTTCATGGAGATGTTCCCTGTTGGATTGATCATTTCATTGATAAGCGCGGGCTTGCTTCGCAAAAAGGAATTTCTCCCGCCTCAATCAGTCGCCCGCTAGATCAAATCAACGTCAGGTTATATGCAATCCAAAGCAAAAACTCCGGACGAGTATGTTATGACGCTGTCCGATGATCGAGCAGAAATAATTTCTGCGCTGCGCTACGAAATCAAAAAGAACCTGCCCAAAGGTTTTGAAGAAACGATGCAATACGGCATGCTTAGCTATGTGGTTCCCCACAAGCTTTATCCGGCAGGGTACCACTGCAATCCTGCCGATGCCTTACCTTTTTTTAGCATCGCTTCCCAAAAGAGCCACATTGCTGTTTACCATATGGCCATGCATGGTAAATTATTAGACTGGTTTAAACAAGAGTGGAAAAAGCACAGCAGCAAAAAACTGGACATGGGAAAAAGTTGTATCCGGTTTAAAAAAGCTGAGGATGTGCCATTGAAGTTAATGGGAGGGCTGGCGGCCAAGCTCACTCCTCAACAATGGATTGAAATTTATGAAAAGGAAAAACCAAAAAAATAGTCTTTAAAATATTCAACCCTATCAAGAATAAAATATGAAACTAGTCATTGGAATTTGGATGGCGCTCACGGCAGAAATGAGTGGCAAAGACATCACCGCTGCATTTGCAAATGAACGAATGGAAATTACAGATGGCGGATACAAAATTTGGTCGGTCGATATTGTGACGGATGCAGGTCAATTAAAATTTAATGAGAGTGCTGGTGAGTTAGACATCGTAGGCACGGAAGGACCCAACAAAGGCAAAACATTCAAGTGCATTTACAAAATGGAAGGCGACAATATGGTAATTTGCTATAGCCGAGGAGATCGTCCTGATAAGTTTGAGACCAATGCCGAGAATAATTGGGTATTGATAAAATGGACACGTAAACAATAACAAATTATGAGAAGAGTAACCGGACTGGGTGGCGTGTTTTTTAAGACACCTGACCCCAAGAAAATAAAAGAGTGGTACGCCAAGCACCTCGGCTTGCCAGTGGATGACTACGGAGCATCCTTTAAGTGGATCGAAGTCGACAAGCCTGATGCTAAAGAACCTGCCCTTACTGCCTGGAGCCCATTTGATGAGAAGTCAAAGTACTTCGAGCCGAGCCAAAAGCCTTTTATGTTCAACTACCGTGTCGAGAACCTGACTGAGCTGCTCAAAGTGTTGAAAGAAGAAGGCGTGCAAATTGTAGGCGAAGTGCAAGAATATCCATATGGTAAGTTTGGGTGGATCATGGATCCTGACGGAAATAAAATTGAGTTGTGGGAGCCGAAAGACGAAGGATTTTAACTCACCACCATTGATAGAGCAATAGGAGAAAGGAGAGTACCATCAATACAATGGCCACCCAACGAATAGGCGCTGACGTAGATGGAAACTCATAGCCGCAAATAGGGCACACGTTCAGATTGTCATCAATGTCCATCGCGCAAGAGGGGCACTCTTTTTTCTTCATTTGTTGCCGGCTAGTTTTGCATATCGTTTTACTAATATAGAAATTCTTTTGAACGTATTTAGTGCCATTTATTACTTTTGAAATATGCTTTAGCTAACCTCCCTATGAAACATACTATATTCTTCATCATTTTAGTAGCCATTGGCAATGTGGCCTTTGCCCAGGACAATACTCCACGTGTAGATGCCCGGCAAGGGGCTCAGCGTGCCCGCATCCATGAAGGCCGCAAAGATGGAGACCTTACTAACCGTGAAGCGGCTGCCCTTAACGCCCAGCAGCGACACATTCGCAGATCAGAGCGCAGAGCAAAGGCGGACGGCACTGTTACCAACCAGGAAAGAGCCAAACTAAAGCGAGAACAGAATCGAGCCAACCGCAACATTCGCAGGCAGAAAAATGATGCGCAGGTAAAGCCCTGATTAAAATCGGATTCTATGCAATCAATAGTCCCGCTCACGAGCGGGATTTTTTGTGCCTGCCGCGTTTTAATATCTTTACCAATAACTCCAATTTGTTATGAATGCATCCAGGCGAAATTTCTTTCAGCGTAGTGCGGCCCTTGTGTCTTCGCTGGCTGTTCCATCGTTGTTCTCATTCAAGAAGCCTTTACCGGAAATTCGACCGCTCGTAATCTCTACCTGGAATTTTGGAAAGGCAGCCAATGTGGAGGCTTGGAAAATTCTAAGCACAAATGGCAGAGCGCTAGATGCTGTGGAGCGTGGCGTGCAAGTGCCGGAAGGAGATCCAACAGAAACTTCTGTAGGATTGGGCGGCTTGCCAGATCGCGATGGTCGCGTAACGCTGGATGCGTGTATTATGGACGATGCCGCCAACATTGGTGCAGTGGCTTGCCTGGAGCACATTGTGCACCCGATATCAGTAGCGCGCAAGGTCATGGAAAAAACTCCGCATGTTATGTTGGTAGGTGAAGGAGCGCTTCAGTTTGCCTTGCAGCAGGGATTTAAAAAAGAAAAATTGCTAACGCCTGCTTCCGAAAAAGCATGGAGAGAATGGTTGAAAGATGCGAAGTATAAGCCCGTGGCTAATATTGAAAATCACGATACTATCGGTATGCTTGCATTGGATGGTAATCAAAATCTCTCCGGAGCATGTACCACCAGCGGCATGGCGTATAAAATGCGCGGCCGTGTGGGTGACTCACCGATTATCGGAGCAGGTCTGTTTGTTGACAATGAAGTGGGTGCTGCCACTTCTACTGGTGTGGGTGAAGAAGTGATACGCATCTGCGGATCACACTTGGTGGTAGAGTTGATGCGCCAGGGTAGCTTGCCCCAGGAGGCCTGCGAGCGGGCGGTGGCAAGAATTGTAAAAAACCAGCCGGCCAAGTCGAAAGACATGCAAGTAGGATTTCTGGCTATTGACAAGGCTGGGCGACACGGTGCCTTTGCATTGCAGAAAGGATTTACCTACGCAGTGTACTCCAACGAAATTGCCAACCAGCTTTTTGACGCGAAGAGTTTTTACTAAGTGAGATGCAATGGTTTGTGAAATAGTAGTTTACAATATTGAGTCGGCACGCAGAGCGCAGGAAGGTGGTGCTGATCGCATCGAACTGTGTGACAACCCAGCTGAGGGAGGCACTACGCCATCGGTTGGGTGCATAGAGTCCGTGCGGCAAAATGTAAGTATGGACGTATTCGTCATGCTGCGACCAAGGGGAGGAGATTTTTTGTACGACAATTATGAATTTCATTGCATGAAGCGCGACTTACTTCAAATGCAAAAACTCAGTGTGGACGGCATCGTGTTGGGCATTCTTAATCCCGATGGCGCCATTGATAAGAAAAGATGCAAGGAGTTAATTGACAAAGCCCGGCCGCTGAAAGTTACTTGTCACCGGGCTTTTGATATGACCCGCGATCCGTTTGAGGCGTTGAATGATTGCATTGAAGTGGGGTTTGACCGAATACTCACATCGGGGCAACGATCGAATGCCTTTGAGGGTCGCGAGTTGATCGCTCAATTAGTAAAAGCGAGCGAAGGCAGAATCGCCATCATGGCGGGTGCCGGTGTGAATGAAAAAACTGTGACAGAAATTGTAACTGCGACTCGTGTAAATGAAATTCATTTTTCTGCCACTTCGTTTCGTGCCAGCAAAATGAACTTTCAAAACAAACACATTGCCGCGATGGGGGAGAAAGGCCAGAGTGAATTTGACCTGCGAACGGTAGATCCGGCACGAGTACGGGAAATTCGATCACTTGCGGAGAAAGCAGCTATTTCCAGATAGACTTAAGCGCCCATCCTTTTAGTGAGACACTGGTCAGCTCGGTTTCTGAATAAGGACTAATCGAAAGATCGTTTTGGGCCGGAAAGAAAAGCTCGCACATTGTCCGTTCACCATCAGCTGCGAATATCTCAATGATGGATTGGTCAATGAAAATCTGAAGTTGAAGTGTGTCATTCACAGTTTTTAGCTTCACGGACTCCTTCGATGCAAAGTCTTTATGGAAATCGACTGTCCCTGAACGGATTCGGTCGATCAAGAGTTCCTGTCGTTCTGGATTGTAACCGATAAGTGTTTCTTCATCAGGACCCGTCTTGATTATTATACCTTTATCGCTACTTAAGCCAGCTAATTCTACTTCAAGATCAATCGATTTTGCTCTAATATTCTCAAACTGCGTGAGTTCGCTTTCGCGTAAAGCACGAACATCAGAAATTGGTCGCTGCACCAACTCAATTCCGTCAGGTGTTTCTTTTAATGACAATTCTCTTGGCAGTGACATAGCGCCTCGCCATGGTGACGTGGGCACCTGATTAGCATACGCCCAATTGTTGACCCATCCTATCATGATTGCTTTGCCATCCGGTCGAGGTGAATGATTGACAACGATGCCCGCATAAAAATCCTTTCCGTAATCTACGTATCGAGCTGCTGTAGATTCTGGTACAAACCGAGTGCCGTCAAAATTTCCTACAAAGTATTGCATGCCTACGAAGGCAGGTCCTTGCGGATGACTCCCCGAAAGGGAAAGCACCCAACGTGTCTTTCCGGGAGCGTTTTCAATTGGCAGTTCGTAAAGGTCAGGACACTCCCAAATCCTGGCCGTGTCGCCCACTCCACCAAACTCACTCATCAGTGACCACTTCAGCAGGTTAGCGGAGGAGTAAAACTGTACTTTATGCAAATCGGGCACTACCAAAGCCATTACCCACTTTTGTTGAGGTGCATGCCAAAATACTTTTGGGTCACGAAAATCTTTGCGTTGGATATCGAGCACTGGATTTTTATCGTAGAGCTGCCACGTGCGACCTCGATCAGTGCTGTAAGCCAGGCTTTGGTGTTGGGCGAGGCCTTCGTTGCTACGGTGTACGTGCGAAGTGAACAGGGCGACCATTGCATTTTTTCCAAAACCTGCTGAGTCGTTAGAATCAACTACTACCGTGCCCGAAAATATCATGGTGCTGTCACCGGTAGTGCGATCGGTGTATTCGCGCAAAGCCACCGGCAGGTGTTCCCAATGCAACAGGTCTTTACTCACCGCATGCCCCCAACTCATGTGGCCCCACACATCCCCGTAAGGATTGTATTGATAGAATAAATGATATTCTCCATCGTGATACACCAGGCCGTTGGGATCGTTCGTCCAGTTTGCAGCGGGGCTAAAATGTATTTGAGGGCGGTACTTTTCCGAATAGTTCAAAGCGTTGTCTGCAGGCTTGTTCATCGTAGAGGTTGTACAGGAGAAGATAACAAGAGTGAGTAGAACGAGAAGCCACTTCATACAGCCGCAGTTTTCTCTACAAGTTTTATTGAAGCGGAATTAATGCAATACCGAAGGCCGCTGGGCGCAGGTCCATCCGGGAATACATGACCGAGGTGTCCATCGCATACGTTGCACAACACTTCTACGCGCACCATACCGAAGCTGCTGTCTTTATGATAGGCTACAGCATTTTCATTTATAGGTTGGGTAAAACTGGGCCAGCCTGTGCCCGACTCAAACTTCAGCGTGGAGTCAAAGAGGTTCGTTCCGCAACAGCGGCAGGCATAAAGGCCTGGGTCGTGGGCCTCGCAGTATTCTCCCGTAAAGGCACGCTCAGTACCTTTCTTTCGCGTGATGTAATACTCTTCTTCAGTCAGAAGTTTTTTCCACTCAGCATCCGTCTTATCTACCCGGTTGGGTGGTGTGGGATTACCCTTCGAGGCAAACCGCAGCACGTCAGTCCATGTTAGCATTGATTATGAATTTGGTAAAAGTACAGTAAAAGTAGAGCCTTCGTCAACTTTTGATTGTACAGAAATAGTGCCGCCTAATTTTTGAACGGCCTCTTTCACAATGTAGAGACCCAAGCCAGAGCCCTCCACTCGCTCATGGGCCTGAAAAAACATTTCAAATATCCGGTGAATGTATTTTTCCGGTATGCCCTTACCATTGTCCGCCACCTCAATGCGCGTAGTTGATTTATCAGTTACTGCACTTATCCGGACAAATGATTGCTCCTTATTTGGATCCAGGTATTTGTAGGAATTAGAGATGAGGTTGCTGAGAATGACTTGCAACCGGGTGGGGTCCGTCTGAAGAACAAAACCTTCCGCTACTGCGGTGTGTACTTCCATTTTTTCAGCCTTCGGATAAAACTTGAGATTAGTGATGATTTCTGAAATGACGTTTCTTACTTCCACCGGTTGCTTCACTACTTCGGTGCGAGTGTTGCGGGAGTAATCTGAAATGTCTTTGATAAACTTGTTGAGGCTGAGGAGCCGCTCTTCCATCATCGTCATGTACAATTTTATTTCTTTGGGGTCTTGGGTCATTTTAGACAGGTTCACCAGTCCGAGGGCCGAACTGATAGGTGACCGGAGGTCATGCGATGTACTATACACGAAACGGTCTAACTCGGCATTGACCTTGCTAAGCTCTTCGTTTTTAATTGACAATTGCGATTCGTTTTCCTGCAAGGTTTTCTCTGACCGATAGTTAAGATCGATGAGAAAATACACAACAGTGATAGCGGCTATGGCACACACCACAAAGTTTATGACAATGTGCCCCTCAATGTACTCCTGCGTTTCATGCGCCTTTGGCAGGATATTGATGTCCGTTAATTGGATGATTAAAAACAGCAGTAGAGACAAAGAAGCGGTTGAAATACCCAGCGTCAATTGTTCGTAACCGAAGATGGTGAGCGCACCTATGGCTGAGACCACGAAAAGCATGTGGAGGCCAATTTCTATGGGCTCGGATTCCGCAAAAACGAAAATGGTAAAGTTGGCAGACAAACAGAGAAGTACTTTTGCAATGGTATGCTTTCCCTTTCTGTTGAGAAGCCAACTCACGAGGGCCATTACAGCACATGCTCCCTCATAGAAAAGTGCTGGATAGCGATCGTTAAAAAAGTCGATCGGTAAGAAGACTAGGCAAATCGCAACCGTCAGCAGACTAAGATTTCCAGTGAGGATGGTACGCTTGCGGGCGGCTAATGACTGCATGCAAGCAAATTAAAGTTCCGCAGGAGAACTTCAGCGCCCATGTAAGAAAATATATGCTAGTGAAATACTCAAAAACTTATGTTCTATCGTTTTAAGTCATGTTTAACCCACGC
>JAIENH010000365.1 GCA_019751475.1 Cyclobacteriaceae bacterium | reverse complement strand
GCGGTATCATTTTTTTGATGAGTACTTTTGGCAATACAACCCTGCGCTTCATGCCTTCGCGCATGTTGGCTACGCACGTGTCAAGGAAGGGGAGATAGGCAACCACCCGTTTGAGCCAACGATCATAATCATCTACCGTGTTAAAAGGCTGCACACTTTTTCCACCGGCCAATTGTGAAAAGTATAAATGCAACGACTGGACTTGCATAATCGGCATCGGTACAAGGCTGGGCAGATCATACATCGGTGATGACACTACCGCGAGTGGAAGCGTAAGTCCTTCGCGCTTTATGGTACAGTCCCAAGCCATCACACGCAGGCTCAACCACTGGGCGGGTGTTATACGGGTGGAATCATAGTTTGCCAGCTCATTTAAGAATTGCGTGTAATGATCAATTAATTCAAGCCGATAAGGGGTTGAAATGTAGTTGGCCACTTGATCATTGTACGCTGAATATCCTGCCTTGGTGGCCTCGATTGGATTGATCTGCTTTTTAAACTCGTAGTAGTCTTTGAAAACACTATCTATTGATTTTTTACTCGCTAACGTGGTTTCGTTTTTTCGTGTACACGAAGCGAGCAAAACAAATGCGAGTAAAATGAAGAGTTGAAATTTCATAGCTGCCGAGATTGTAATTAGCGAAGATGTGCTTTTTGGGCGTACAGTTCAAGCCACTTATCAAAAGTTATCATCAGGTGATGGTTGAATTCATTACCTTGATTGATCAAATTCCTCTACTATGAAAATTCTCATTCCTCTTGTATTGGTTTGTTCCGTACGCATCGCTATGGCCCAGGAGCCAGTCAGTAACCGTCAGCGCGAAATAGTTTTCACTTCCGTGAATGTAATACCGATGGACAGCGAGCGAGTGCTGGAAAATCAGACGGTGATCGTGAAAGAGGGTAAAATCATTGCACTCGGAGATGCTTCAAAAATCAAACACAGCAGAGATGCCCTCGTTATTAATGCAAAAGGAAAATTTCTGTTGCCTGGCTGGGCCGAGATGCACGCGCATGTGCCACCTATAGAAGATATTCAGCCAATGAAAGATGTGTTGATGCTTTACCTGGCTAATGGCATCACCACTATTCGCGGCATGCTGGGGCACCCAAAACACCTGGAGCTGCGCGCCATGATCAACCGGGGGGAAGCGGTAGGGCCACACTTTTATACCACAGGCCCCTCTTTCAATGGTCAAAGTGTGAAGACGGCAGCGCGCGGGTCTGAGATGGTGCGCGAGCAAAAGGCAGCAGGATATGATTTTCTCAAGCTGCATCCCGGCTTGACCAAACAAACATTTGGTGCCATTGCCACCACGGCCAAAGAAGTGGGTATTCCTTTTGCCGGTCACGTATCCTTTCAGGTAGCTGTGTGGCGAGCCATTGAAGCCGGATACTCTTCTATTGACCACCTCGATGGATTTATGGAGGCCATCACTCCCGCAGCCGATACACTTGCTGAGCAGCAGATCGGATTGTTTGGTTCCTGGATTGCAAAGTATGCAGACGAATCGCGCATACCGAAGTTAGTCACTGCGTTGCGCAACAATCGCATTCGCGTAGTACCAACACAAGCCCTTGCAGAACGATGGCAGTCACCCTGGGCTGCGGTGGAGTACACGGAAGCACCCGAAATGAAATACATGAAGCCGGAGGAAATTCAAAACTGGGTAACCGCAAAAAACAACTACTTGGCCAATCCTTCCTTCACCAAAGAAGGAGCGGAAAAATATGTCGCGATGCGGAGAAAATTAATTTACGAATGTCAGAAGAACGGTGTGGAAATTTTGTTGGGATCCGATGCGCCTCAAGTGTTTAATGTGCCGGGCTTTTCTATTCATCACGAATTGAAGTACATGGTTGATGCAGGACTCACACCCTATGAAGCATTGCGCACAGGCACAGTAAATGTGGCTTCTTATCTTGGCAAAGCAGATACTGGTACGATAAAGATTGGCAATGTCTCTGACCTGGTATTGCTGGGAGGAAATCCGCTGAAGGATATCCGGCAAACACGAAGCATTGAAGGTGTAATGATGGGAAGCCAATGGCTATCCAAAGACTACATTCAAAAACAATTGAAATCTCTCGAGAAGAGCAAGTAGCCTTGATGTCCGCCAGCGGGCAATGCGGACTAATTGGGTGAATTTGAAAAACTACTGGTGGCCAGTAACTTTTTTGCTGTCATCTTCATCTTATATTCGCTGTCCTAAAAATCAAACCCGCATGAATCTATTTTCAGCAACAAAACCTGTCAAAATTATTGGCTGGTTGGTGACGCTGTTTGCCTTCCTGGCAAGTTGCACCAACCCAAAGAAAGAAGAGGCCTCTTCGACCTCGTTTAAAGTTCCGGTGGAGTACTACAAGCTTAAGAATGGACTTAAGGTAGCACTCTCGCAAGACAAGACAGCCCCCACCGTGGCCGTAGCTGTTTACTACAATATTGGCTTTCGTATCGAACCTAAAGACCGCACCGGCTTTGCTCATCTCTTCGAGCACATGATGTTTCAGGGATCGCAAAACCTGGGCAAGATGGAGTTCATCAAACTGGTGCAGCAAAATGGGGGAATACTAAATGGCTCTACCCGTTTTGATTTCACCAATTACTTTGAAGTGATGCCTGCCCATAAATTGGAAACCGCCATTTGGGCGGAGGCCGATCGCATGCGCGGCTTGGCCATTACGCAAGAAAACCTGACCAATCAGCAGGGCGTGGTGAAGAATGAAGTGAAAGTAAATGTTCTCAATCAACCTTACGGAGGATTTCCGTGGCTGGATATGCCACAGTATGCGAATGAAAACTGGTACAACGCGCACAACTTTTATGGCGACCTCGCAGACCTTGACTCCGCCAAGTTGGAGGACGTTGATAAATTTTTCAAAACATTTTACGCTCCCAACAACGCCTCGCTGGCCATTGTGGGCGACTTTGAAATAGCAGAGGCCAAGCAGTGGGTGGAAAAATATTTTGGAGACATTCCCATGTCAGAACTTCCTGCCAAGCCCGATATCTCCGAACCTCGCCAGGAAAAAGAGAAACGCTTCACCAAAGAAGATAAGCTGGCCAACAAACCGGCCGTTGCTGTAGCCTACAAAATGCCCGAGCGCAATTCACCCGAGTATTACGCCATGGGTTTGATTGACCAAATGCTGGTGCAAGGCCAAGACAGCAAACTGTATCTCGCTCTTGTACAAGACAAAGGCTACACCGGTGGCGTGAGCGGTGGCATCAACTACCTCGGAAATATGTTCAACTACAGCGGCCCCATGATCTGGATGGCCGATTTGATTTATGATGCCAACGTTTCACCTGATTCTATTTTGTTTCAGGTTGACAAGGCTGTAGATGAGTTGCAAAAAAATGTCACGCAAGAAGACCTGGATCTTGCCATTGTGAAAATGCGCTCGAAATTATATGACGATCTAGGTGGTTTCTTTGGCATTGGGCGTGCCGATATGCTGGCCAGTTTTGCATTGTTTGATGATGACCCTGCCCGCTTGAATACACTGGAAGACGAGTTCAGAAAAGTGACACCTGACCTGATCAAGAAGACCGCACAAGAATACTTGCGCTCTACCAACCGTACCATTTTGATTGTTGACCCTAAAGCCGAAACAAAATGAAAAAGATAATTATAACCGCGATATGCCTGCTGATTGGCAGCCCTTTCACAACCATCACATTCGCTCAAAAGCAAACACCACCTGCGGGCGGCACTCCTAAAGATTTCAAACTTCCTGAAAAGAAAGTGAAGGAATTGCCAAACGGCTTGCGCTCTTCGTTGGTGCAGTACGGTGCAGTGCCGAAGGCAGATGTACAGTTGATCATTAAAACTGGCAACGTGCACGAAGCGGCCAATGAAGTATGGCTGGCCGACCTCACGGGCTTGCTGATGAAAGAAGGCACTACCACCAAGAGCTTCAAAGAGATTTCTAAAAAAGTAGCGGGCATGGGTGGCAATATTGATGTGAGCACAGGCATGGATAACGTGACCATCAGTGGTTCAGTATTGTCAGAGTTTGTGCCGGAGTTGGTAAAGGTAATTGCTGACGTTGTGATGAACCCAGCGATGCCAACCAGTGAAGTGGATCGTTTAAAGGCGGATTTAAAACGTCAATTGACCGTGCAGAAATCTGTACCGCAGTCACAGGCCACGGAAAGATTTTTCCAAATGGTCTACAAAGACCATCCATACGGTCGGTATTTCCCTACAGAAGAAATGATCAACAGCTATACGGTGGATAAAGCAAAAGGATTTTATGAAGCCAACTTTGGCGCCAAGCGCTCGGTGATTTATGTTGTGGGCAAATTTGATGAAGCTGCCGTAAACAAAGCCATCGAGGAATCCTTTACTGCTTGGAAGGCTGGGCCAGAGGTAAACTTCCCGCCTGCCACACCCGTGCATACCAATGAAATTGCTATGATTGACCGCAAGGATGCGCCCCAGAGCACGGTGATGATTGGCTTGCCCACACTAATACCCAAAGACAAAGATTACGTGGCTTTGCAAGTAACTAACTCGCTGTTGGGCGGTTCATTTGGTTCGCGCATCACCAGCAACATCCGCGAAGACAAAGGCTATACCTATTCTCCTTTTAGCACCATTCAAAACCGCAAAGGCGTTTCGGTGTGGTTTGAACAAGCCGATGTTACCAGCGAGCACACGGGTGAATCGCTGCGTGAGATTTCAAAAGAGATCAAACGACTTCAAACTGAGGCACCACCGAAAGACGAACTGGAAGGCATACAACGCTACATGGCTGGTACTTTTGTTTTGCAAAACTCCAATCCGGGCGGCATCATTAGCCAGTTGAATTTTATTGACTTGCACGGATTGGACGATAGCTACCTGACCGATCGCGTAAAAAATATTTATGCCGTTACACCAGAGAAAGTATCGCAGATGACAAAAGACCATTTCAAATATGAAGATATGACGCTGGTGCTCGTAGGCGATAAGAAGCAGTTGGACAAGCAAATTAAAATGCACAAGGAAGCACAGAAAGTGAAGTAGGATATTAAAACCACTCAAATGAAAAGTCAGGCCAAGGCCTGACTTTTTTGTTTAAAGGGATTGCCTCCGTACTTTTGAATAACCACCCACTACTATATGACTATTGAAATACTTCTGCGCTATATTCACTTCGTCAGCATATTTGCCATTGTTGGTTCGCTGGTGACCGAGCACATGCTCCTGAAAAGGGAAATGACTCCCAAGGAACTCGACCGACTTTCAAAGATTGATGCCGTGTACGGGATAGCCGCCATCACGTTGCTGTGTGCAGGCCTTACCTTATGGTTGGGCAGTTATGGTAAACCGGCTGTGGTCTATAGCAAGAATTGGATTTTTCATGCCAAGATCACATTGTTTGTCACCATCGGGTTGTTGTCTATTTATCCTACAGTCTTCTTTTTAAAGAACAGGCGCAGCACAGCGGAGACGGTCAAGGTGCCGGCTTCAATTTTCTGGATGTTGCGGATGGAGTTATTGCTCTTGTTCATCATTCCGCTACTGGCTGGGCTGATGGCACATGGGGTGGGTTTCTTTGGGTGAGAAGACTACTCCTTATTTTCATAGAAAATTTTAAAAGCTTAGTGCGGGATTCCGGGTCGTGCTCCATTCATCAACTTGTATTGATTTTAGCAGTTGCCCGGAATGACTTTTCATAGTTGCGCCTGAACTAGCCCTCCATGAAACTACTGATTCAATCTTTTGGCGAACTCCAATTCCCTCGGATCAAACCAGCCATCACTTAAATCTTTCCAGTCGGGATTCATCTTGTTGATTAACTCTTCTTTCCACGACCGATGATACTTTTTTAGTTGCTTCTCCCGATGAATGGCAACTTCGATGTCAGCGAACTCTTCGTAGTAAACCAATTTGACACAGTTATACTTCGATGTGAAACTTCTTTTATTGCGCTTGGTTTTATGGTCAAAAGATCGTTGTTGAATATCATTGGTGATACCCGTATAGAGTACTGTGTTCCTTAAATTGGTCATGATGTAGACGTAGTAGGTCACGGTTTAAATTTAAGGATTAGTAATAGAGAGATATAGTTTACGCAAACTTCTATGGAATGTCATGGCGGGCTTGACTTGTGTCTTGAGCGTAAGGTGTTAGCCCGTTCAAGGCCCGCCATCCCGAGAATGGCGCACAACATTTCATGATTGGGTTTAAAATGCGACTTCTACGCGGACTGCCGGATTCCGGGTCATGGCACTTTCATCAATTTGTAATTGATTTTGGCGGTTGCCCGGAATGACTTTCATAGTTGAGTTTGACTCGTAACTCTCTGTGAGCGTAGCGTGAAGGCTTCGTTAGTTTAAGACCCGCCATTTTTAAAATAGCTCAGCCAAAATCTCTTGCTAAACTTTACCCTTTGACCTATACTTGGTTGTACAATCTGACTTATGAAAAAAATTACGCTCATTCTCTTTGTTCTATTAATCGTCAATACTACCTATTCCCAGGAGGCCTTTCGCAGGTGGCGGAAGTTAAACCAAATTCGCCTCGATAAGTTTGACTTGATTTTACCGGAAGTAATGCGCGAGAATAAAATCGACATGTGGATCATCATGTGCCGCGAAGGGAATTTCGATCCGCTCTATTCCGACCTTGGAGAAGGGTACGTAGGTCATAATGGCTACTATATTTTTACCGATACCGGCAAGCCACGCATTGAACGCGCTGTATTGGGTATTGATGGCTACTTGCTGGAACAGGAAAAAGCGTACGATTATTTCGGGAACGAATCAGAGTTAAAAGAGTTTGTAACTAAGCGCGACCCTAAGCGAATCGGCCTGAACATGTCTAAAGACATTGGAGGTGCAGATGGGCTATCTCACACAGGCCGGCAGGAACTGGCAGAGATACTCGGCACCAAGTACGAAGCGCGATTTGTGTCTGCTGAGAAATTGTTTTCTGATTTTCGTTCACGTCATGTAGCTACGGAGATTTCTGCCTTTGTCGAGGCCGGAGATTATTCCTATCAAATAGCTGAGCGAGCCCTCTCCAATGAAGTGATTACACCGGGCGTTACAACTCTCGAAGATGTCGCGTGGTGGATGAATGAGCAATTATTCAAAAACAATTTAAAGTCTTCGTTTGGTATGCCATCCATCTATGTCACAGGCCCCAACGGTATTGAGGCCACTTCTACCAGCCGCATCATCCAGCGTGGTGACATCCTGATGCTGGATTGGGGCGTAGGTCTACTCAACATGTACACAGATATGAAGCGCATGGCCTACGTGCTGAAAGAAGGAGAGAAGGAAGTACCAGCAAGTATTCAGCGTGCCTTTGATGAGGCAGTAAAAGTGAGAAGCGTTGTGATTGCGAATATTAAAGCCGGCATCACAGCACGGCAAAATGAAACCAACGTGTACAAGGCGTTGCAGACGGCTGGCTACTCACGCATCGAGTTCAACAAGCCCAATGCCGACAGCAAAACTGATGTTATCATAGGTTGCCATTCTGTAGGTGACTGGGGTCACGGCACAGGTCCTTCCATTGCTTTCTTTAATCCTGTGCAACTGGATTACGTTGTGAAGCCCACCAATTTATTTTCCATTGAGTTTTTTGCTTACACGCCCATTCCCGAATGGGGGGGCAAGAAATTGCGCATTCCGCTGGAAGATGATGCCATCGTAACCGAGCGGGGTGTTGAGTGGCTGTATCCTATTAATATGCGGGTACAGGTGACTGAACTACCTTCGGCTAAAAGCCGAAGGGTTTAGTATCGGCTAAAGCCGACTGAAGCAATGCATATAGACTCGGAAATCATTCGGGAGAAAATCGCTGAGTCATCTAGTGTTCGCTTCATACAAAATTATTAAACTAAAGTCTTCGCCTAAAGGCGAGGGATTTTCCCCCAGATACAGACATTAAGTGACTAAAAAAATAGAAGGGAAGTTACGTAAAGCTAAACAGGACGTTAAAGAAGTTAATCGAATGAATAATCTTGTGACAATATTACTAATTGGGTGTTGTGTTTTGCTTTCTTGCGAAAGCAGCGAAAAGAAAGGTGAGCGACTGGCCAAGGTTTACTGCAGCAGTTGCCACGCGTACACCCATCCAGAAATGTTAGATAAGAAGACATGGCAGAAGTCTGTCTTGCCGGAAATGTCATTTCGAATGGGCTTGTCTACGGATCCCATTAATCTCAATATGTCATATGAGAAACTGATGGCTGCGCTGGCCACTATACCAGCCACGCCACTGGTATCGGCAGAGGAGTATCAACTGATTGAAAAGTTTTTTCTCACCCATGCTCCTGATAGCTTGGTGTCTCCACCAGCGGCCATCACCCAACCCCTTACCCAATTTGAACCTCATCGCATTGGCCTTTTTGATGTATTGCCACAGTTCTCGATGCTCCAAGCGGGCAATGCCAATACGATTTTTGCCGGCACCCGTGATAAAAAGCTTTATGTTTTGGATCCTGCTTTTTCAATAAAAGACACGATCGCGCTAAATAGCCCCCCTTCACATATTGAATTTCATGGCAATAAAATTTTAATTACGGAGATGGGGATTATGGATCCCAACGATGAGGCAAAAGGTGAGTTGGTTGAAATTGATCTTTCCGTGCATACTTCACGCGTGCTAATAGACTCTATTAAACGCCCGGTTTATTTTGAAGAGGCTGACTTTAATGAAGACGGTCTCACAGACTACGTGATTTGCTCGTTCGGAAATTACTCTGGTCAATTGGAAATTTTTGAGGCAACTAAGAGTGGAAGCTATCAAACGCATAAGATTGATAATACCCCGGGTGCTCGCAAAGTAATTGTCCGCGACTTTGACGGTGATGGAAAGAAAGACATTGTAGCCCTCATGACACAAGGAGATGAACGCATCATGTTACATCTCAACAAAGGGAATTTTAAATTTCAGTCGAAAGCGCTGCTGAGATTCCCGGCTGTATATGGCTCCAGTTATTTTGAGGTGCATGATTTCAATGGTGATGGCCATTTTGATATTTTGTACACCAATGGCGATAACTCGGATTACTCTCCTGTATTGAAGCCATACCATGGTGTGCGGATTTTTTTAAATGATGGCAAGAACAGTTTCGAGGAATCATGGTCTTATCCCATGCATGGCGCTTCGTGGGCTCTTGCCAGAGACTATGATCAGGATGGCGACCTTGACATTGCAGCTATTTCATTTTTCCCCGATTTTAAAAATAGCCCAGATCAAAGCTTTATTTATTTTGAAAATAAAAAGGGCACGTTCATGGCTCACACGACCATGACGAGCGCCTATGGCCGATGGATTGTGATGGATGCAGCGGATGTAGATCGAGATGGAGATACGGATATTCTTCTGGGTGCCCTCGACTTTCAACCCAACAAACTAAAAGACTTTGCAACATGGAATCAGCGCCCGACTGCTATTCTTTTTTTGGAGAATAAGTTGAAGTAAAATCATTAACTCCCTCAAAACGTCTTGATTCGAATGACTGATCGATTACCTTTCAGTGTAAATATTTTTACGTTGGTGCCAATCTCCTGAATTCTAACTCGCTTAAAGTTGCTGAAATTCTCTTCGCTGAAGTCAAGCTGTCGACCAGTCACATCGCAGACGTACATCACGGCATATTGAGATGAATTAATCTGATAGCAATTGTTGCCAATATAGCTGAGCTTGATTGCCTCTGCCGCTTCGGAGTTAAGGGATGTGATAAGAGCAGTTTGATACGCCTCGGGTCGCAAGAGGAATAGACTGTTGCGCATGACTTTTTTCTGCCCTTTTGTAAAAATATTCATACAGGCATCATCTGACTCATCCATAAAATTTTGAACCATATTCAGCGCACCACAACTAACCCGGTTAAGGTTGCAACCCGTGCTAGGTCCAAATTGAGAGGGGGTATCAATGATTCCATCATCGTCTGAGCAACCCCCTGCATTTCCCCAAGGGTGTTTCAAACCAAGCCAGTGACCCACTTCGTGTGTGGCAGTCCTTCCTTTGTTAAAGGGCGTGGTTACTGTTCCAGTCGTTCCAAAGTATTGAAAATCCACAACCACACCATCCGTAGCGGGACTTGTGCCAGGTGGATTGCCATACCCAAACACCCTGTCTGTCATATCGGCAACCCAAACATTTAAAAAGCGCTTTGTATTCCAAGCGTCTTTGCCCCCGCGATTTGAAAAATGCAAGTCATCATCTGCGAACGGGCCGTGACTTGTAATGGTACGTGTAATCCCTGAAGTGGTTGATCCGGTATCATCATTGCGGGCTAGAAAAAAGACAATTTTACAATTAGCTGCTACCGGTCTAAAAACTGGTAGTGTGAGAATAGAGTCGGCATTTTTTCGATTGAAGTCTTCGTTTAAAACATTTATCTGCGAAAAGATTTGTTCATCGGAAATGTTCTGCATTGCGGTGCGATATACCACATGGACAACTACGGGTATGTACAAAATGCTGTCATTTTCACTGGCACGTATAGAGAGAAGTGTAGCTGAAGGGAAGAGGTCATTCACCATCCGGCACCTTACACTTTGGCCTCTTGTGAAGGTTATGCAGTTAAGACTTATACTGATCAGGAGAACTACCCTGAAAGCCAGCCACCCTTCATATCTTGATAAACCGCATTGTTTTGA
>JAIENH010000207.1 GCA_019751475.1 Cyclobacteriaceae bacterium | reverse complement strand
AAACCCGACAGGGTTATCTTATTCCGGTTGACGTTACAGCATCAAACCTGAAAGATGCTATCAGTTTAAAAGATTTGTATACAAAATTGGCATCTTCTAAAGCGGCAAAAGTGTTAGTTTTTCTTGATGCTTGCTTTAGTGGTGGAGGTCGAGGCGATAATGGGTTATTGGCTGCTCGTACTGTAAAAGTAAAACCGAAAGGAGATATTGTTGAAGGAAATATAGTTGCTTTTACAGCCGCAAGTGGTGAAGAAATGTCGTTGCCTTTAAATAAAGAATATCACGGTCTTTTTACCTATCACGTCCTAAAAAAGTTGAAAGAGTCGCAAGGCGACCTCACACTTGAACAACTGAAAGGCTATTTAGAAAGTGAAATCCCTAAAGCATCGTTGATTGAAAATGGAATAAAGCAAACACCACAGGTTTTAGTTGCACCTGACTTAAGTGATAAATGGTTATCGTGGAAAATTCAAAACTGAACTACCTTCGGCTAAAAGCCGAAGGGTTTAGTATCGGCTAAAGCCGACTGAAGCAATGCATATAGACTCGGAAATCATTCGGGAGAAAATCGCTGAGTCATCTAGTGTTCGCTTCATACAAAATTATTAAACTAAAGTCTTCGCCTAAAGGCGAGGGATTTTCCCCCAGATACAGACATTAATCATTTGATTATCAAATATATAGACAATCAGTAAAAAATAATTTTGTCAATTTTATTAACTCATAGCAATATTTACCGTATATTTGGGCATCGTTCTTTGAAATGGTGTTTTGTCCTGCAGCTAAAGGGAGTAAAACTTACAGTCAGAATTTGTTTTTTCTGGCAACCCAATTTTGGGTCATTCAACAGCACTAGAATAAATGATGTTGAAAATGCTTTGTTCGTGAGACCTGTCTCTGGGAAATGGTATCCTATCCGGGTCAACCGTTGACGAACTTATTATTATTTAAGAGCAAGATTAGGGGGAAGTGTGATGAGAGAACATCGAGTACGCTTTTAGCTGAAGGTATATCTAAGAGAGCAAGGGATATCCCTAATGTTAAAACAATTAATATGCTCAATAATGAACAAAACATCGATAGGCTGATACTAGGTGTCAAGTCTATCACTAAGAACCGGTGTTCTCTTTCGGATGAAGAAGTTAAGCATCTGGACGATTGTGTAGAACTCTTGGAAAAACTCCGACAGGAAATCGCAGCTGATAAGCAAAAAGAAATTTTTTCAAAAGCTGTGACCATCTTGTTGAAATTCTTCTGGGACGACATTCACAACTTGCTTGACCAATTCATGTAACCGACATTTCCCCTTTTTTTTACTTACAAATAGATACTCAGCTTTATGGACCTAGGTACGACAATTAAGAAACTTAGAAATCAAAAAGACATGACCCAAGAAGATTTGGCCGGCATTTGTGGCATAACTCAAACCTACTTATCACAAATTGAGAATAACCAAAGAGAGCCTAATTTATCTACATTAAAAGTTATAAGTGAAAAATTGGAAATGCCACTCCCGATTATCTTCTACTTGTCTATGAATGCTGATGATGTCCCAGAAGAAAAGCGAAAAGCATTTGAAATGGTAAGCCCTTCAGTAAAATCTCTTGTCAATGCATTTTTCGCGGTTTGAAAAAAATCAACTGAAGTATTTAGCCGCAAAACTGAAATGCAGTATTGATGAATTAAAATTTGTACTGGAGAATGTGGAAGATCATTATTATGAATACTCAAAATATAAGAAAGATAAAGATGGTAGTATAAAAACATACAGCAATGGAGCACCGAAAAAGCGAACGATTACTCCAAGCAAGGGTGCTTTGAAAAAAATCCAATCTAATATTAAGAGAAATATTCTTGACAACGTTGTCATGCCAACTCACATTCAAGGTGGTGTAAGAGGAAAAAGTAACATTAGTAACGCTAAAATCCATCAAGGCAAAAAGTATAAGTTTACAACTGACTTGAAAGATTTTTTCCCATCTGTAAATAATGGACTCGTATATTCGGTTTTTTTGAAATTAGGGTTTACAAATGTTCAGGCTAATTGGTTAACTCGTCTGACAACATATAAATATGGATTACCCCAAGGGGCGCCAACAAGCCCAGCGCTATCAAATTTAGCATTTATTCCGATAGATGAAAGACTGATTTCTTTATGCCAACCTAATAAAATTACCTATACTAGATACATTGATGATTTGACATTTTCATCGGCTAATGATTTCGTTGATAAAGTCCGAGAAATATTAACAATCGTAGTTAGTGGTGGATTTAGGGTTAGTTTTCGAAAAACTTTATACTGCGGAAAGCAAACAATAACAGGAATTGAAGTTGGTAACAATTATATCGATGCGCCCATAAAAATTAGAGAGAAAGTTAAAGAAGAGAAGCTTTCAAAGACTGAGACCAAGCCATTTACAAATTATTTGAAAAGAATTCGGCAAACAAACACGAATAGATTTAACGCTTTGAACTAGCGAGATGTCAACTGTTAAATCCCCCGAACACCAATTCCACGAACTCTCCTTCTACACCCTCGCCCACCCCGACCCGGTTTACTTTATCCATCAACATGCCGTAGATGCATTTGCAGCACAAACCGCTGATGCGAGCACCAAGCCCATTAAGCTAACCTTCGGCCTCATTGGCCTTTACTTGTTTTTAGAAAAAGGATATACCGGCAAGCAAGTGCAGAATGCGCATGTCAAGTTATCGCAGAATAAAAAAGTATGGCCATCGCTGCCGTTGCCCGCACAGCGAGGCACCATCACCGTCAGCGATGTGTTGCAAGCTGAAGCAGGCGAACCCCGCGACCTGATGATTAAACATTGGTGCGAATCGGTTTGGGCAGGCGTATGAAAATTGGCATCAAGCCATCGCTCATCTCGCACAAACAGAATTAGGCGTGTGATTTCCTTTTAAAAGTTTTAGATGTTTCTGTAACCATTTTATAAACTAAGAGTATAATAACTACATTTAAGTCAAATATAACTTACATGAACCGACACCAACTCGGAGAATTTGAAGAAATTGTGATGCTCACGGTGGGCATACTCTATAAAGAAGCGTATGGTGTGGCCATCATTGACGAAATCGAAGCGCGACAAAACCGAAAGGTGAGCATTGGCGCACTGCAAACGGTGCTGAGACGACTGGAAAGCAAAGGCTACCTGACATCGGAATTTGGAGAAGCCACCAGCGTGCGCGGAGGCAAACGAAAACGATACTTCAGTCTTACTAGTCTGGGCTCACGGGTCTTGCGCGAAACACAAGAACAACGGGTAGATATGTTCAAGGCCATCCCACGCATGGCATTCCCCAAATCATGAATTCACTTCCACACATACAGCCTCCCAAATTTTTTCTGCGGTTCTTCCGTTGGTTCTGCGATCCCGCCATTGCAGAAGACATTGAAGGCGACTTGACAGAAATGTTCGAGCGCGAGGTGGCACACGGAAGTATCGCGAAAGCAAATCTTCATTTCTCTGTTCGCATCCTCGGCTTATTCCGTCCCGGCATCATAAAGAAAATTGGTCGTTCATCATCATTTAATTCCTCGCCCATGTTTAAAAATTACTTCATTACCTCTGTGCGTTCGCTGGTGCGCAGTGCTGGGTTCTCAACCATTAATATTGTCGGGCTGGCCGTTGGTTTGGCTACGTTTTCACTCATCGCCTTCTATGTGTACAGTGAGCTTTCGTTCGACCGACATCACGAAAAAGCAGACCGCATCTTTCGCATTGTAGAAAACCTACGGACGGAGAATGAAGAGTTGTTTCAGTCCACCAGCTCACCTCCCATGGGTCCGAGGTTTCTCAAGGATTTTCCGGAAGTGGAAAACTATGTACGCCTTCAGCAATGGAGTTTGCTCGCACAACGAAATGAAATTTCCAGCTACGAGCGTGAATCGTATATCGCGGACAGTAGTGTGTTTGATATTTTCAGCTTTAAACTCATAAATGGTGACAAGAAGACGGCTCTACGCGAACCGTTTTCGATTGTGTTGACAGAGTCGATGGCAAAAAAATATTTTGGAAGCGAAGAGCCTGTCGGGCAAACGCTTAAAATGGATTACGATAATTATAAAGTAACAGGTGTGATGGAAGACGTGCCTGAGAATTCACACTTTCGATTCTCCAACCTCATTTCTTTTTCAACGTGGAGTCGTAATAACAAAGACAACGAAGACCGCGCCTGGTTCTGGAATGGCTTTCATACCTATGTGTTATTGAGAGAAGGTGCATCTGTTGACAACGTACGCGCGAAAATGAAAGACTTTATAGAAAGAAATGTAGAGAAAGGTGGAATGTATTATGAAGACCTTCCGCTACAGCCGCTGGCCAGCATCTACATGGCTCCACCTCGCTCATGGGAGAATGGCACGCGCGGCAGCATGAACAACATGTACATCCTGTCCATCATTGCCGTGTTTATTCTCTTGATAGCATGTTTCAACTACATCAATCTGGCTACAGCACGTGCTTCACGAAGACTAAAGGAAGTTGGGTTGCGCAAAACATTGGGCGCACTCAGGAGAATGTTGATTGCACAGTTTATTGGCGAATCGCTCATCATCACCATCATTGCATCACTGATTGCCATTGTCTTGGTGTGGATTGCACTTCCGCCCTTCCGCACACTGGTTGAATCTCCGTTGAGCTTTTCGATTTTACCGAATGCATGGTTGGTAGCCGGGGTAATTTTAGCGCTCGTCATTTTTATCGGATTACTGGCAGGTGCGTATCCCGCCTACATCATCTCGAAGTTTCAACCGGTGCAAATCTTTCGACCTTCGTCAAAAGGAATATTTGGTCATAACGCGTTGAGGAAAGTGCTGGTGAGCACACAGTTCATCATCTCCATCATGCTGGTAGCCGGCACGTTGCTGGTGTACGACCAACTCGATGTTGTGCGCAAACAAGACCTCGGTTTCGACAAAGAAGGAATGCTCGTTGTTCCTACCAATGGCGATACGGCCATTGTCAATTACCTCGATGCTGTTAAAAATGAATTGCGGCAAGTGCCTGGCGTAATTAATGTGGCAGGTTCAACCTCCACACCTGGACAATCGGCCGGTAACAACTTCACAAGAATTGAAATGACCGATGGCAAGATGTCGCCTACCAATATCAATTTTATTTTTGTTGACCATGATTTCCTCAACACCTACCAAATAAAACTTTTGGCGGGTCGCGACTTTCTGCGCGATGTAAAGTCGGATGACACCACTGCATATCTTATCAACGAGACGGCTATGAAAGATTTCGGCTGGACGCCCGAGCAAGCCATTGGCAAGAAAGTGCAAGGGAGATACCTCGGAAAAATCATTGGCGTGATGAAAGATTTCCACTATCGCTCGTTGCACACCAAAGTAGAACCGCTCATGATAGCCATGACAAAATATGTCGGTCGCATGTCCATACGTGTGGAGGGAAACGACTTGCCCGCCACCATTAGTCGTGTTCAGAAAAAATGGAATGAACTCATTCCATACCTTCCGTTCGACTATTCTTTCTTAGATGTAGAATTTGACCGCCAGTATAAGGCCGACCAACAGTTGGGCAAAGTAGCGGGCGTGTTCACCGGTCTCGCCATGTTTATCGGCTGCCTTGGTTTGCTGGGGCTCACTGCCTTTGTGGTAGAGCGAAGAACCAAAGAGATTGGCATCCGCAAAGTGTTGGGTGCATCGGTGCCGGGCGTGGTGATGCTCATCACGCGAGAATTTATCTGGCTGATTTTGATTGCACTCGTGGTGGCCACACCGCTCACGTGGTACCTCATCAGCCGGTGGGAACAGAACTTTACGTTACAAGCCGTCATCAATCCTCTTCGGTTCGCGATGGCGGGTATTGCCGTGTTCCTCGTTGCGTGGCTCACCATCAGCATACTCTCCCTTCGTGCGGCTAACGCCAATCCAACAAAGGCATTGAGGATGGAGTAAGAGAAATTTTGGGCATGCCCTCCGACTTGTCCGACCGAAACGAAGTGTAGGTGGAAGCTTTTGCAAAGGAGGGCGTGCCCCTTTACCCTCCGAAGTGCTAACGAAGGAGGGCACAATCAAAACAAAATGCTTTTTCCAAAATCTACTTAGCTAAGTCGGGTAAGCGGGTCGCGCTGTCGGCACTCGCCAGCCAGCCGCACAGTTCCATTTCGGGCTCAAACAAATGCCTCCATCGCTCACGCGGCCGCATGCCTTAGGCGTCAAGACACCTCCAAGGTGTCAGACGCCTGAAGACACAGTTCAGCAATAACCACTAACTTTGCGTCACAAATGCTTAAGATGATGACTACCAAACTTCTTTTAGTTGCCGCATTAGGTTCAGCCATGCTGTTCAGTTGCAATCCTAATTCATCCACTTCCAACCAAGCGGTAAGCCCGGCCGATACGCTTACCAAACACCTGAAACCATTTAAGACAGAGCTGCCGACCATTGGCCTTCTGATGTACAACGGGGTGCTCACCACGGAGGTGACCGCAGCAGCCGATGTGTTTACCAAGGCAACCCAGGATGGCAAGCAACTTTTCAACGTGGTCACCATCGCAGAGACGGAAAAACCAATTGTAACCGAAGAAGGCCTTAAGCTCGTTCCGGATTATACATTTGAAAATTGCCCGAAGCTGACTGTACTCTTCGTGCCCAGCGCGTATGACATGTATGCCCAGGTGCACAACAATAAAATTGTGGAGTTCATCAAGCGCAAAAATCAGGAGACAGACTATACCGTGAGCAATTGTGCCGGGGCGCAACTGATTGGCGCATCGGGCATCGCGGACGGAAAAAAAATTGTGACGTGGATTGGTGGCGGCAAGCAACTAAAAATTGACTACCCGAACCTGCTTGTGCAAGACGACTCCCTCGTGACCTATGTAGAAGATGGCAAGTTCAGCTCTTCCAATGGCAACCTCGCCAGCTATGTATCGTCATTGATTTTGTTAGAAAAAATGACCAGCTCAGAGCACCGCGCCTTCGTGGAGTCGTACATCTATCTTGAACGTTTGCAAAACTGGAAGAAGTAGATAACTACCTGTTCTGAATTTTTGATCTTGAGTATCCTCTTACACTGATTGGAGCACCACCATTCGGTATTGCCAGAGATTACCTTTTAGCGCTTTGTACTGGTAATAACCCGATCGGTAGTGATACTTCGCAAATCTTGAGGTGTAGTGAAACAGGTTATACAACCGGGAAGGTATGGCGCCTATTAGGTAGAACCAATACATATATTGGGAGGATCTCTCGATATTCTTACTCACATCTTGATTGACGGCAACCTTGAATCCCTGCCTCACAGCTTCATCTATAAAATTTTCATGCGTATGAAACGATGGGATAGCCCACAGGTCTCCCCATTTTTTTATGTATTGATTCTTATCCAGTTTACCTGCTTCTGTTAAAAAATAATCCGCGACAATAATTTTACCCGATGGTTTCAATATTCGTTTTGCTTCGTTAAGCCAAGCTACTCTGTCATTGGCATGGCAGCTACTTTCGCAAGCCCAATACACGTCAAAGCTATTGTCATCAAAGCCTGTATTCAGGAAGCTTTGAACGTAAAAACGGGTTTTGTCTTCAAGTTGTAAACGCTTTTGAAATTCTAACGCAAGTGCAAATTGTTTTTGACTCAACGTAATACCCGTTACACGACAACCTATACTCTCGGCTAAATAAAAGGCAGCGCCACCCACACCGCATCCTGCATCCAGCACAGCATGATGAGATTGTATGTCAGCTAAAGAAGCCATCACCCTGTTTGTGCGTTGAAGTGCATGCTTGAAATTTCTGGTGCTTTCATCCCAATATCCAAAATGCACAGCCTGGCTATCCTTCAAGTTCCACCATATCGTGTAGTGGTCGATGGTTTGATCGTAATAGTCGGCAATGTCTTTTTCTCCAAACATGAACGCCAAATGTACAAACGGATCGGGGCAATGGCCTACGGATCTCGCAGCTTTGGCAATCCAGGTTTATTTGCATGAGCAGAGGAGTAGGGCCTTTTGAACGGCAAGGAATTGATGATGTGACCTTCAAAACGTGCATCTGAGCCCCGCTCGCGCATGCTCTCGCCATCACTTCTTTGTCAAAAAGTTTTCGACTGTATTAAAGAATGTGGGCTTCTGTTCTACAAATGGAAAATGACCGGCATTATTTATGATAACAAGCGTTGATGTTCTAATTGATTTATTGACGTTTTGAGCCAACTCAATTGGAATGGCATCATAGTCGCCATGGATTATGAGCGTAGGGCAATTAATTTTTTTTAAGTCTGGATAAAAGTCGTAGTTGGAAAGCTCTTTGGTCATAAAAAAAAGAATTGTAAAGAAGATATTTCTTTTTTAGAAGTCTAAGATTCTAAGTCAAGTATCGTCTTCTGCCTCGGGGACGACACGGTGTGCAGGCAATTGCATCGTCCTCTTCGAGAGACGATGCGGGGCGTGAATTGTTGGACAATTGTTGTAATCATCTCCTCGCAAAAAGTTCAAAGAGTGGCCGATTGATGTAATAGTTGCTAACGCCCATCTTTTCCTTTTCGAGTAAACCGTCATTCGCCAATTGATTTAAATAGCTGGCGGCTGTGATGCGGCTCACGCCCAAGTCTCGCTGCACAAATTCTATTTTGGTGTAGGGGTGTTTGAACAAATTATTGAGCAAATCTTGGCTGTAAAACTTGTAGCCATCGCGTAGCCTGTTTTTGTATTGCTGCATCAGTGTTTTGATATCTTTAATCAACACCACGGCCTGTCTGGATGATTCTTCCACGGCTTTCAGCATATAAATAATCCATGACTGCCAATCGCCATCATCGCGCACCTTTTGTAATTTTTCATAGTAGTCGGCTTTGTGTTGAATGATGTACCGGCTGATGTACAAAATCGGAAGTGCCAGCAAATGCTGCTTTACCAGGTAAAGAATGTTGATGATACGACCTGTTCGGCCGTTGCCGTCATAGAATGGGTGAATACTTTCAAACTGAAAATGGATAATGGCCATTTTAACGAGCGGATCTAAATCACTGATTTCATCAAGATTAGTGAACCGCTCCAGGTTATTCATCAGCTCTACAATTTCATCCGGGTGTTGAGGAGGTGTGTACACCACCTGACCGGTGGCTGCCTGCTTGCGATAGCCCGCTTGTGAGGTTTGCAGCTTTTGCTGGATTTCTAAAATGTGATTGCTCGTTAACAATCCCAAATCTGTCACCCGTTGGTAACCATGCTTCAGCGCGGCCACATAGTTTTGAACTTCTTTAGCAGCTAAATTTTGAAGCCCTTCCAAATTAAGGGCGGACTTGAAAAGCTCATCGTCTGTGGTGATAATGTTTTCAATCGCTGAACTGTCTTATGCTTCTTGCAAGGTGAGCGTCTCCAGCAAAATATTCTCGTTGGGTATAGTGGTGGCAATACCTTTTAGCTCGGCTAGCGCTTGATGAGCGCGCGCCAGTTGTCTTAAAACTTCCTTCGTTTCAAAATCGACTGCAATTGGCAGCGGTTGAGGCTTCCACATCTGGTAAGAAAATTGACATTTCTTATCAAATATAATGCTATCTGTTAAGATTTTTTAATTTTCTTATCAAATGCTGAATGGAATGATAAGAAAATGGCGGTTTCCGAGCCTCGCTTCAGGGACGATACTGTGTGATCGTCCCTCTCTGCGAGAGACGATGCTTGACGGGAGGTGTAAGAAAATAAACCGAGCGATTCATCTACACTTTCGGGGCAAGTAGCTACACACGGGCAAGGCAGGATAATCTTTGGCTACTTTTATCGTCTAAAGGGAAACAATTCATTACTAATATGAAAAAGATAAAAATTCTTCTCGCCATCGCATCCGTAGTGGCATTGATGTGGGGATGTTCCAACCAAGACTTGACAACATCCGGCAGCGAATCGCAACTGACAGACCTTGCACAAACTTCTGGTCAACTGGCCAGTGGAACTAGTTTCACCTTGGTGGGTAGCTCTGTTGGCAACTCAACTAGCGGTGCAGGAGGACCTGGTGGGTCTAGTCACCAAGGAGGTGGTCCTCGAGGCGGTGGCAAAGGAAGAATGCTTGACGGCACCAATTTTATTGTGGCCGATGATGCGTTGCTGGCTATTGTGGATGCGGAGAGTGCGGGTGACTTCCGTGGCTTGCACATGCATTTAAACGGTGGAGCCACTATCACCCACTATGATGCAACGGGCAATGTGGTCACGTTGCCAGAACCTGATGCTAACTCACGCCCGGAGGGTTGCAGTTTTAGCGGGAAGCAATTTCCTAAAACAGACTCCTTGCTAAGCAAGATTGCCAAAACAGTTGTCGACTTTGGCTTGGGCGTGACCAACAAACGCGGTGACAACACCATTACCCGCTCCGGTAAAATTACCATCGCACGCACGGGCGATGCCAGCTCCAAAACAGAAGTAGTGACGTATGAAA